>DATKHW010000907.1:0-5240 GCA_035546275.1 Gemmataceae bacterium | reverse complement strand
CGGCATGTGGGCGGCTCCTCGGTCGGGGGCGGGTGTGTTGCCTGGGGCTGGCGGCGCATTGATGACGGTCGACATGCTCGAGGAAGGAATGCGCAGCTTCTGGCAGCAGTTCGGGCCCGCACAGCGGATCTTTTTCCCCGCCATATCGTCCGAATAGCGGTATTCGGTGCGGCAGCGGGGACAGGCGAAGGTAATCATGGCCAATGGCCTCCGGGACCGAAGCCCCACGAGGAAGGTTCGGTTGCGCGGGCGACGCCTGGGTCCGGTTCACCCCTCGACCGCAATGCGGGGGCGCCGATCAGGCGCGGAATGAACCCGGCCGGGCTTGCGTCGCCGTGACTGTCGGCCGGGTCAGCGAATCGTTCCGCGGTCGGAGTCGGTACAGTCGTTCCTTTCTCTAACAACTATAAAGACCGGCCCCGCCGGTCCGCAACAAAAAACGCAGAATCGCCAGATTGCCCATTCGGCTCGGCGGCGGACCCGTGCAGCAGTCCTTTCCCCTTCTCCCCCTTCTTCCGCCTCATTCCGGACTATCCGCAAAGTTCTTCCAACCGGCCGGCCGATGTAACGGGACAGGCCCATTCGGTTTCCCGACGTCCGCGGGAGGACTTCCGTCATGGCTGGCTTCCGTTATTCGTCACGCTCGTTGCGTTTGCGCTGGTGGGCGTCCCGCCTGTGCGCCGCCGGGCTGCCGCTGCTGACGGCCGGCTGCGCCGAACGCGCCGCGGCGCTGACCGAACGCGGCGCGTTCCCCGATCCGCCCAATGCCGCCGCACCCGCGGTCCCGCCGCCGGCGCAAGCCGCTCCGAAGGCGGACGCTCCCGGCTCGCCCGCGCCCCCTGCCGACGCGCCGACGTTCCCGCCGACGCCCGTGGACCTCGACGCCGTCTTCCGGCTGGCGTCGGAGCACAACGCCCAGATCGCGCTGGCTCGCGAGAAGGTCCACGAAAGCCAGGTCGCCGGCGACCTGGCCGCCAAAGCCTGGCTGCCCAAGGTGACGGCCGGCGTCGGTTACTACCGCCATGAGGGCGGCATCCAGAACGAGGACGGCACGCTGACGCGCTCCAGCTTCGGCGCCCTGTGGCCCGGCGTCGATCTGCACACGGCCTTCGACGTGCGCGAAGCCGTCTTCCAGCGCATCGACGCCGAGCGGAAAAGCTGGCAGCAGCAGGGCGAGCTGAGCCGCATCAACCATGAGCAGCTGCTGCAGGCGGCGGAGACCTATATCGACCTGCTGACGACCCGCCGCGGCGAGTCGGTGGCGCAGGAACTGGAGAAAAACCAGCGCGAATTGCTGCAACGGGCCAAGGACCTGGAAAAGGTAGGCGGCAAGGCGCTGTCGGAGTCGGTGGGAGCGGAGCTGGCGGGCACGGCCCAGGCCGAGGCGAAGCTGCATCAGCAGGGCGACGCGGCCTCGGCCAAGCTGGCCTATCTGCTGGGCGTCGATCCGCAATCCGAAATGGTCCCGGTGGACGACGGGTTGGCGCCGATCAGCGTGGTGGACGCGACGCCGCTCACCTCGGCTCTGGTGGCGCAAGCCTTGTCGAGCGGCCCCGGCGTCCATGAATTGCAGGGGCTGCTGGCCGCCATCGACTGCGGCATGGCGGAGATGCAAGGGCCGAAAAAGTTTCTGCCGACGGTGGACCTGTGCGTCGGCGAGGGGGCGTTCGGCGCCGGCCCCGATGCGAGCATGGCCTGGGACAATCGCTTCGACGTGGGCGTGCAGGTGCGCTGGGACCTGATGGAGCTGTTCAAGGCCGCGGACGAGAAGCGGCTGGCGGAAAGCAAACGACGGCAGGTGGAGCTGACCTACGACGACCTGCGCGGCAAGCTGACGCTGGGCGTGGTGGAGGCGCGGGAAGCCATCCTGAGCGGCCGCGTGCAGATCGAGCACGCCTCAGAGCAGATCCAGCGGGCCAGCGAAAGCTATCGGCTCAACGACCTGCGTCTCAAGGACAACGTGCCGGGCGCCACCGTGAGCGACGTGGTGCAAAGCCTCCGCGGGCTGGAATTGGCCCATTTCAACTACATTACGTCGGTGAGCGCCTACAACAAGGCCCAGGTGCGATTGCTGCTGCTGCTGGGATCGGCGGCGTGCAAGTAGCGGCCAGTGGCCAGCAAGCAGGGTTCTGGCTGGCCACTGACCGCTAACCGCCGACCACTACTTTTTGTCGGCGTCGCTCAGCGCCCGGACGCGGATATTGCGGACCGCCCCCGTCGTTTGATACGTCGCAATCCCAAACGGCCTGCTGGCGTTGCACTCCACGCGGATGGAGATTTTCCGATCCGTCGTGTCCGCATCGACCACCTTATCGCCGTCGATCCACGCCTCGATCCGCTTGGCGCTGACGCGAACGCGGATTTTATACCATTGATTCTCCTTGAAATCCATTTCCGTCCGCGTCTCGTTGGAGGAGGCGTCCATGCCGTCGAGGCTCGACAGGCCGACGACGCGCCCGCTCCAGCCGCCGACCACGAAGGAGCAGAACGAATCGCCGACCGGGAACGTCGTTGTGCAGAAAAAGTCGCCGCCGTCCAGCTTCTTGCCTTCCAGCACGAACTCGTAGCCCATCTTCGGGAAGTCGCCGCGCGTGTACGTCGCGCCGGTCATGATCTTCCCTTTATCCATCACGATCGCCCCGTCCTCGACGTGGACCTTGCCGGGGGCGTAGAAATCGGAGGCTTTCCAGCCGTCCAGCGATTTGCCGTCGAAGAGGTCCTTCCAGCCCGCGTCGTCCTTCGGCGCATCGGCCGTCCCGCCGGCCGCCGATCGCACCAATCCCAGAACCAGGGCAATCCCGATCGTATACGGTCGCATCGACATTGCGAAATCCTCCAGCTCCGGCATGGGGCGCTCATCCGCCGATGGCGTGCATGGTCCGCCCTGGCTTCACGAACCGCGCCGTGTTGATCTCATGCCCTTCCCACTTTTCCGATACGTTTTTGCGAATCGCCTCCGCCAGCGCCGCGTCGTCCGGTCGGCCGCGCAGCAGCGGCCGCACGTCCACCTCATCCAGCGCGAAGAGGCAGTTGCGCAGCTTGCCTTCCGCCGTCAGCCGCAGCCGGTTGCAGCTGCGGCAAAACGGCCGCGACACCGACGCGATCACGCCCACGGTCCCGCCGCCGTCGGTGTAGATGAAGTCCATCGCCGGAGCGCGCGGGTCGTAGTCCGGGGCCGGGTCGAGCGAGCCGATTTCGCGCTCGATCCGCTCCAGGATTTCATGGGCGAACAGCACCTTGTCGCGCTCCCACGCCTCGGCGCCGATCGGCATGTACTCGATGAATCGCAATCCCAGGCCGTGCTCCCGGGCGTATCGGGCCAGCGGCACGACGTCCTGGTCGTTGACGCCGCGGATGCAGACGGCGTTGACCTTGATAGGATGAAATCCCGCCTTCTTGGCGGCGGCGACGCCGTGCAGCACGCGCTCCAATCCGTCGCGGCGGGCCACCTGGCGGAAACGGTCGGGGTCCAGCGTATCGAGGCTGATATTGATGCGGCGCAGGCCGGCGTCAAAGAGCGCTTGAGCGTGCTCGGCGAGGAGCAGACCGTTGGTAGTCAACCCCACGTCGCGGACGCCGGGAATCTCGACGATCAACCGCACCAGGCGATCCAGGTCGCGCCGCATCAGCGGCTCGCCGCCGGTCAAGCGGATTTTGTCGATCCCCAAAGGCGCAGCGACGCGAACGAAGTGGGTGATCTCCTCGAACGTGAGCAGCTCCGCCCGATCCATGAACACGACGTCCTCCGCCATGCAGTAAACGCAGCGGAGATTGCAGCGGTCGGTGACGCTGATGCGCAGGTTGTTGTGGACGCGGCCGAAGGAATCGACGAGCGGAGAATGGGTAGCAGGAAGTAGAGAGTAGAGAGCACGAGTCTCCACCCCGTTCTTCATCGGCAGCGGAATCTGATTGCCCATCCGACCCTACTCCCTATTCCCTATTCCCGAGTCCCCGCCGCCTTGTGGATGCACCCATTCCGTCGCGCCGTCGGCCCAGTTGTCCTTCTTCCAGATCGGCACGATCTCCTTGAGACGGTCGATGGCGAAGCGGCAGGCCTCGAACGCCTCAGCCCGATGCGGACAGCTAACGGCCGCAGCGACGCTTACTTCGCCCACGTCCATCCGGCCGAGCCGATGCACCAGGGCGATGTCGCCGATCGGCCAGCGGCGCCGCGCTTCCTGCTCGATTTCCGTCAGTTTCTTCTCCGCCATGGCGGGATAGGCCTCGTAATCCAGGGCGACCGTCTCGCGCCCGTCCGTCAGATCGCGCACGGTCCCGATGAACAGCACGACGCCGCCGCAGCCGGGGCGGCGCACCTGTTCCGTCAGGGCGGCGAAGTCGATGGCCTCGGTCGTCAGGCGAATCATACCGTTGATTTTACCCTCCGCTGACCGGCGGCAGCAGTGCAATCTCAGCGCCGCCCATTAAGGGACAGCCGTCGTCTGCGAAGTCGGCGTTCACCGCCACCGCCGACTTCGCCGCCAGCGGCGCCAACCGCGGATGCAGCGCCGCCAGCCTCCGCCGGAGATCGCCGACGGTCGCCCCGTCGGGCAGCTCCACGACCACGTGATCGGCGCCGGCCAGGTCCCGCGCTCGCGCAAACAGGCGAACATGGAATGTCATGATACAACCAAACCGCGAAGCGGCTTCGTGAGCCGGCGGGCCAGCTGCGGCATCAGGCCGTAGGCCAGCGCCAGGTACTGGACGGGGTGCAGCGTGCGTTTGCCGGCCCCGTCCTCCATTTGCATCCGGCACGTGCTGCATTCGGTCGAGCCGAACAGCACGCGCGGCCGGGCCATCTCCTCCAGCATCGGCCGCCCGGCGGCCAGCGACGTGTCGTAGTTGGCGGCCTTGAGGCCGAACGTGCCGGCCATGCCCGAACAGTTGACGTCAATGGTGTGGACGCGCAGACCGGGGATGAGCCGCAGCAGGTCCGGACCGCACGGCGCTCGGCCGAGCGCCTTGAGATGGCACGGAACGTGGTGCCCCACCGCGGCGTCGACCCGATCAAAATCGGTCTTGAGCCGGCCCTCCTGGTGCAGGTCCCACAAAAACGCGGTGCATTCGACGGTCTGCGACGCGATGAGCCGGACGTCGGGGTCGTCGAGGACGTCGAGGGCGTCCTGGCGCAGCATAAGGGCGGCGGTCGGCTCGGAGCAGAGGATGGGCCAACCCTCGCGGGCCAGCTCGACGAAGAGCCGGAGGTTGTGCTGCACGGCCTCGCGCGCCGTCTCCACGTC
>DATKHW010000906.1:0-3477 GCA_035546275.1 Gemmataceae bacterium | reverse complement strand
GTATGCGGGCTTTTACTTGGACGATCTGCGCATCGCCGCCGACCACTATCGCATCCCGCCGCGCGAGCTAGAGGAGGCGTTACCGCAGCAGGTGCTCATGCTGCTGGTTGCAGCAGCTTCGCTGGCGAGCGTGCAGCTGCCGGCCGAAACCCGGTCGCGCACCGGCGTTTTCATTGGCCTTAATCTCGACCTCGATACGACCAATTATCATTTTCGCTGGTGGGTGGTCAAACACGCCGAACAATGGGCCGAGCGCCTGGGCATGCCGGCGACGCGGCGTTCCGCCTGGAAACAGGCGCTCCTGGACGCCGCGGGACCGCCTCTTGACGCCAACCGCGTCATGGGCGGATTGGGCAGCATCGCCGCCAGCCGCGTCGCACGGGCTTGCCGCCTTGGCGGGCGCAGTTTTACTCTTTCAAGCGGTGAATTGTCTGGGTTACACGGCCTGCAGGCAGCGGTTCGCTCGCTGTCGCGCGGTGAAGTGGACGCCGCCGTGGTCGGCGCCGTCGATTTACCAGGCGATGTGCGCGCGGCGGACCAATGGGACGGACGAGTCATCGGGGAAGGGGCGGCGGCAGTAATCCTGAAGCGGCTGGACGACGCCGTGCGCGATGAGGACACGGTGTACGCCGTCCTTCGGGATATTTCCTCGTATGAGATCGCGGATACGCCAGCCTCGACCGAACGGATTCCCGACGCCACGGAAGACGTCGGCTGGGCGGGTGCGGCGGCGGGAATGGCGGCGCTGATCAAGGCCGTTTTATGTCTGCATCGCCAGGTCCTTCCGCTTGCGCAGGGCCGCGCCGCCCGCCACTGGCTCCGCGACCGGCTCGACGGTCCCCGGCGCGCGGCGCTTCGCTGTTCTGGCGAGGACGGCGGCAGCGTGCATTTATTGCTGGAGGAATGGGAACCGGCAGCGCACGAGGACGCCGCCGATCGACTGCAGCCGCTCGGCGCCCGCGGTGAGGCCCTCTTCGTGGTCGAAGGCTCCGATGTCGCAATGACGGAGAGATTGAAGCGGCTCCGGGCCCGACTGGATGGATCGGACGACGGCATCGAAGCAGACGCTCGCGCCTGGTTTCGTCACGAACAGCGGGCGCCGAACGAGCCCTTTGCGATGGCGCTAATCGCCCGTAACCGCACGGAACTCCGCTCTCAATTGGACTGGGCCCTGAACGGCCCGTCGAAGTGGGCGGTCGTCCCGCCGGCCTTCCGCGACCGCATTTTCTATTCGTCGCATCCACTGGGGCGAAGCGGAAAAATCGCCTTTGTCTATCCGGGATTAGGCAATGATTTTCCCACCATGGGCCGCGAGTTGGCCGCCCAGTGGCCCGAAGTGCTGCGCAAGCAAGACCAAGAAAACGATCGGCTGCGCAGCCAGTTCGTGCCGTCGCTTTTCTGGGACGACGCTGCGCGGCCCGCCGATTCGCGCGAAAGGATTATCGGGCAGGTAGCGCTCGGCGGCCTCACGACGGACATTCTCCGCCTCTTCGGCGTCCAGCCGGACGCGGCGATCGGGTACAGCCTCGGCGAATCCGCTGCGCTATTCGCACTGCGAGCGTGGACCGGCCGCGACGCGATGCTCAGGGCGATGCACAGCACGACGCTTTTCGCCGGCGATCTGACGGGGCGCTGCGACGCCGCCCGGCGGGTATGGCAGCTGTCGCCGGACGAACCCGTTGATTGGACGTCTGGCCTCGTCGCAGGCCGAACTGCCCAGGAAATCCACACTGCGTTGGCAGGGTTGGATCGAGTCCACCTCCTCATCATTAACACCCCGCGCGAATGCGTCGTCGGCGGCCAGCGGGCGCAGGTCGAAGAGGCGGCCCGGCGACTTGGGGCTGCATTTTTGCAACTGCCGGAGACCAGCACGGTTCATTGCCCGGTGGTGCGTGACGTCGTGGACTCGTATCGTCGGCTGCACCTTCTGCCGACGACGCCGCCCCAGAATGTGCGCTTTTACAGTACGGCGCTCGGCCGCGCCTATGAACTATCGGAACAAGCCGCCGCTGAAGCCATCTTGGCGCAGGCCCTGGACACGATTGACTTCCCCGCCGTGGTCGAGGCCGCGTACCAGGACGGCATTCGCTTGTTCCTGGAAATGGGACCGGGCGCCTCATGCTCGCGCATGATTGATTCGATCCTCGCCGGTCGACCGCACCTGGCGCGCTCGGCCTGTGCGCCCGGCGCCGACGGTTTCTCGGCGCTGCTGCGGCTGCTGGGGACGCTGGCGGTCGAGCGCATCGGCGTGGACCTGCGGCCGCTTTACGGCCGCGACGCCGCGCCGTGCCATCCGGTGGAGGATTCGTCGGCGGTAATTACGTTTCCCATTGGGGCAAATGAATTCGTCGTCCCCGCGATTCCGGCGAGCGCGACCGATTCATCGGCGACGATGGCGGCTGGGCCTCGCCCGGCTGCCGCTCCGCCTTTCGGCGTTGCGCCGGCCGCGCTCGATGCTACGTTGCTGGGCCAGACCACTGCGACGTTGCAAGCGCGCTGCGAGGCCCATGCAGCTTTTTTGCGCTATACCGATTCGGTGCGGCAAACCTTGGCGGAAGGCCTGGCTTTTCAAGCGACCGTGCTGCAGAGCCTCATCGACTGCGCCGCTGTTGCACCCGCGCCAACTCGCGCGCTGGATCGAGCCGCTTGTTTGGAATTCGCCGTCGGGTCCATCGCCCGCGTCCTCGGCCCAGCCTATGCCGCCGCCGATTCCTTCCCAACGCGTGTTCGCCTGCCCGACGAGCCGCTCATGCTTGTGGATCGAATTACAGAACTTGAAGGAGAGCCGTTATCGCTTACTTGCGGGCGTGTGGTCACCGAACATGACGTGCGACCCGACGCTTGGTACCTTGACGCCGGCCGCCTCGCAGCCTGCGTGGCAATTGAGGCGGGCCAGGCCGATCTGTTCCTGTCGGGCTGGCTTGGCGTCGATTTCCGGACCCGCGGCCTCGCCGTTTACCGATTGCTCAACGCCACGGTTACGTTTCACGGCGGGCTGCCGAATCCTGGTCAGCTGCTGCGTTATGACATCCACATTGACCGTTTCTTCCGTCAGGGCGACACGCACCTCTTCCGCTTTCGCTTCGAGGGCACGGCCGACGGCGAACCGCTGCTGACCATGACCGACGGCGTCGCCGGTTTCTTCACATCGGCAGAGCTGGCAAGTGGCAAGGGCGTTGTGCAGGCGCAGCTGGACCGTCGGCCGATCGCCGGCGTTCAACCCGACGACGAAGCGGAATTAGCCCCGCGGGCCGTCGCATCGTATAGCGCCAGCCAAATTGAAGCCCTGCGCGCCGGCGACTTGGCCGGCTGTTTCGGCGCGGCCTTTATGGGCCTTGCCTTCAAGAGCGCGATTCGGCTGCCTGGCGGCCGGATGAAGTTGATTGATCGCGTCGTTCGCCTCGACCCGACCGGCGGGCGCTTTGGAATCGGCCAGATCGGTGCAGAGCTGGACATCCTGCCCGACGCCTGGTTCCT
>DATKHW010000905.1:0-14177 GCA_035546275.1 Gemmataceae bacterium | reverse complement strand
GCACCAGCCGGCTCACGCCGGCCGTTCGCCGGTCCTCGTCACTGGCGCCGCCGGCGGTTTGGGTGCAGCAATCATCCGCGATCTGGCGAGGCGCTATTTCATCATCGGCATGGTCCGTCGCCGGCCGCTGTCCGACGGTCTGAAGGACCTGGATGACGTGGTCGAACTGACGGCCGACCTCGGCGACGCCGGTTGGGAGGAGCAAGTCGCCGCCGTCCTCAACGGCCGGCCGCTGTACGGCGTCGTTCACGCCGCCTGGCCAGGCATGCCGCGCGGCGGCCTGCTGCAATGCCCCGACGACCTGCTGGAGCAGCAGCTTCAGTTCGGCGGCGCCCATCTCGTCCGCCTGGCCCGGCTGCTGTTCTCCCACGTCGGCGAGGACGGCGGCCGACTCGTCGCCCTCGGCTCCATCGTCGGCGGCGCCAAACCCGCACTGACCAGGGCGGCCTACTCTCTCGGCAAGGCCGCCCTGGAAACGACCGTCCGCCTGTTGGCGCCGGAAATGGCCCGCAAAAAGGTCACGGTCAACGCGGTCTGCCCGTCCTTCGTCCCGCTGGGCATCAACAAACAGGCCGACGAACGGCAGCAGAAAATGGAAGCGGCCCGGGTCCCCCTCGGCCGGCTCTGCTCGGCGGACGACGTGGTCGGCGCCGTCGATTATCTGCTGTCGCCGGCCGCGTCGTTCGTTTCGGGCCAGGTCCTTGGCCTGTCCGGCGGACAGCTGTGAAGGCCGTTCACGAGGAAGCGGACGTCTTCCCCATCAATTGTCGCAGGACGTATTGCAGGATGCCGCCGTGCCGGTAGTAGTGGATCTCCTGCGGCGTGTCGATGCGCACCAGCGCCGGAAACGTCTTGCCGCCGGCCCGGACCGTGATCTCCCGACCACCGGCGAAACCGGAATCGAGGAGCGCCGGCAAGCCCTCCAGGTCGAACACCTCCTCGCCGGTCAGGCCGAGCGACGCGGCGTTCTCACCGGGTCGGAATTGCAACGGCAGCACGCCCATGCCCACCAGATTGCTGCGGTGGATGCGCTCGTAGCTCTCCGCGATCACCACCCGCACGCCCAGCAGCAACGGTCCCTTCGCCGCCCAGTCGCGCGACGAGCCGGAGCCGTACTCCTTGCCGGCCAGGATCATCAGCGGCACGCCTTCCTTCTGATACTTCACGGAGGCGTCGAAAATCGACATTGGCTCTCCGTCCGGAAGATGGCGCGTCACGCCGCCTTCCGTGCCGGGTGCCAGATGGTTGCGCAGACGCACGTTGGCGAACGTGCCGCGCACCATCACCTCGTCGTTGCCGCGACGCGAACCGTAGGAGTTGAAGTCCAGCGGGCCGACGCCGCGCTCGATCAGATACTTGCCGGCGGGGCCGTCCTTCTTGATGGAGCCGGCCGGCGAAATGTGGTCGGTCGTGATGCTGTCGCCCAGCACCGCCAGCACGCGGGCGCCCTTCACGTCTTGGACCCGGTCCGGCTGC
This sequence comes from Gemmataceae bacterium, assembly GCA_035546275.1. Taxonomy (GTDB): domain Bacteria; phylum Planctomycetota; class Planctomycetia; order Gemmatales; family Gemmataceae; genus UBA4732. The sequence continues at coordinate 12,701 of DATKHW010000905.1, read as the reverse complement.
GGCTTCATCCCCTCGAAATACGGCGGATGCTTGACGTAGGTGGATTTCGCGTCCCAGCGGAACAGGTCGCCCTCCGGCATGGGCAGCGATTGCCAGTGTTCGTCGCCCTTGTACACCTCGCCATATTCTTTCGTGAACATATCGGAATGCACGGATTTGGCGACGGCGTCGCGCACTTCCTGCTGCGTCGGCCACAGGTCGCGCAGGTAGACCGGCTTGCCGTCCTTGCCTGTGCCGAGGGCTTCGGTCTTGAGATCGACGTCCACGCGGCCGGCCAGGGCGTAGGCGACGACCAGCGGCGGCGAGGCGAGGTAGTTGGCCCGCACTTCCGGATGAACGCGACCTTCAAAGTTGCGGTTGCCGCTCAGCACGGCCGCCACGACTAGGCCGTCGTCGGCGATCTTCTTGGAGATCGCCTCCGGCAGAGGTCCGCTGTTCCCGATGCAGGTGGTACACCCGTAGCCGACCAGATGGAACCGCAGCGCCTCCAGCGACCGCATCAGACCGGCCTCGATCAGGTAATCCGTCACGACCTTGGAGCCGGGCGCCAGGCTGGTCTTGACCCACGGCTTCGTTTGCAGGCCCTTTTCGACGGCCTTCTTCGCCACCAGGCCGGCCGCCATCATCACCGACGGGTTGGACGTATTGGTGCAGCTGGTGATGGCCGCGATAACGACGGAGCCGTGATGCAACTCCTTGGTCGGCGTGGATCCGGCGTCGGCATGTACCGGCGGAGGGAAGGCCACAGGGGAGCCTTCCGCGATCTCCTTGGAGATAGCCATCTCGGCGCTGCTATTCGCCGGCTTCGGCTTGGCCTTGCCCAGCAGATCGGGCAGCGCGGCGGCGAACGACTGCTTCACGTCGCCCAGCGGAACCCGGTCCTGCGGCCGCTTCGGCCCCGCCAGGCTCGGCTCGACCGTCCCCAGATCAAGATCCAGTTTGTCCGAATAAACCGCTTCCGGCGTCCGTGCGGTGTGGAACAGCCCCTGCTCCTTCGTGTACGCCTCCACCAGTCGAATCAGCGATTCAGGCCGGCCGGAGAAGCGCAGGTAGCGCAGCGTCTCGGCGTCCACCGGGAAGATGCCGCAGGTGGCGCCGTACTCCGGGGCCATATTGGCGATGGTGGCGCGGTCGGCCAGGGCCAGGTCCGCCAGTCCGGGACCAAAAAACTCCACGAATTTGCCGACGACGCCCTTCTTCCGCAGCATCTGCGTGACGGTCAGCACGAGGTCGGTCGCCGTGGCGCCCTCGGGAAGGCGGCCCTTGAGGCGGAAGCCGACGACTTCGGGAATCAGCATCGACAGCGGCTGCCCCAGCATCGCCGCCTCCGCCTCGATGCCGCCGACGCCCCAGCCCAGCACGCCCAGGCCGTTCACCATCGTCGTGTGCGAGTCGGTGCCGACCAGAGTGTCCGGGTACGCTTGCGGCGGCTTGCCGTCGTCGGTGAAGACGACTCTTGCCAGATATTCCAGATTCACTTGATGGACGATGCCGGTGTCGGGCGGCACGACGACGAAATTGCGAAACGCCTTCTGGCCCCAGCGGAGGAACTCGTAACGCTCGCGGTTGCGCCGGAATTCGTGCTCGGCGTTGGTGCGGAAGGCCAGGCCGTTGCCGAAATCGTCCACCTGCACGGAATGGTCGATGACCAGCTCGGCCGGCAGCAGCGGATTGATCCTCTTGGGGTCGCCGCCCATCCGCTGCATGGCGTCGCGCATGGCGGCCAGGTCCACCACGGCCGGGACGCCGGTGAAGTCTTGCAGCAGCACGCGGGCAGGCGTGAACGCAATTTCCTTTTCGGGCTTCGCCTTCGGGTCCCAGTTGGCCAGGGCCGCAACATCGGCGGGGCGGACGGCGTGACCGTCCTCGGTGCGGAGGAGGTTCTCCAGCAGGATCTTGAGCGAGAACGGCAGGCGGGCGGCGTTGGGATGCGTCTTGGCGGCGGCGTCGAGGCGGTGGATGACATAGTCGCGGTCGCCGACGCGGAGAGTGGATCGACTGCCGAAGGAGTTGGACATGAGTGCGGCCCTTGCAACGGAACCGGGCGAAGCGTCTGACGGCAAGGGTATTGTTCGGACGAAGGGGGGCGGCGCCAAGGGTGAGGACAGAGCCCTTGCTTGCGCTGCGTGCTGCTGCGCGCAAAAAAAGAGCCGCCGGCAATCCCCTCTCTGCCGGCGGCTCACAAGGTCCTCTTCTTCTCCCCAAAGCAGAGGACACCAGTAACCTAGGTCATGTTTGCGGCGAATGCAAACGAGAAAAGCAAGTCGCTCCGCGACGTAAGTCTGCGGCTCGAAAGGAATTCTGATGCGACAAGAATTGGTCGCGCAGGGAGTGAAATCGGCGGCGGCGGAATCAGGCGGCGGGTGAAATGTATGCCGAAATGCGCTTATCGCATCATCTGCATTCCCACCCGATACTCGCTAGAATGAACCGCGCCGGCGGACATTCCCAGGAGGAGCCGACCCATGCCGACCGTCAAGCTGGTAGATGAGAACGAATCCAACCCGATTGTCCAGCAGGTGTTTGCGGACATTAAGGCCACAAAGAAAATCGATTTCGTGCCGGCCATCTGGCGGGCGCTGGCCGTTCATCCACCGCATCTCCAGACGTGCTGGACCCGGCTCAAGGAAATCATGCGGCCTGGCAAGATCGACCTGCGGACAAAAGAGATCATCGCGCTGGCGGTGTCGGCGACGAACAGCTGCCATTACTGAATCAACAGCCACACGGCCGCCGTGCAGCGGCTGGGGCTGGATTCGGAAGCCTACGGCGAAGTCCTCGCCGTCATCGGCCTGTTCAACCTGATGAACAAGCTCGCCGACGCCATGCAACTGGAACCGGACGTGTTTCCGGAGCCGTTCCAGATTCCTGAACGCAAAGATTGACCGCCGACTCACGCCGCCCGCCGGCGCTCGGCCGGCGGTTCCAGATTCAGCGTCGCTCGCACCACGTAGGCCGATTTGCCCTGACTTTCGAAGTAGGTCCGCGCCAGCAGCTCGCCCAGCAAGCCCATCGAAACGAACTGAATCCCCACCAGCGCCAGAAGCGCGCTCAGCAGCAGCAATGGGTTGCCGGTCATGTTCATCGGGTGCGCCGTGCAATACTTCATCCACACGACGGCCAAGAGGCTCACGAATCCGAGCGCCATCGAGGCCAAGCCCGCCAGGCCCATCACGTGCATCGGCCGCGTCAGGTAGCTGTGCAGGAATTTCACCGTTATCAGATCGAGGATGACGCGGACCGTGCGCGTCAGGTTGTACTTGGTCTTGCCGGCCGTGCGCGGGTGGTGGCGCACATCCACCTGCGTCACCTTGGCGCCGTGCATCTGCGCCAGCACCGGGATGAAGCGGTGCATCTCGCCGTATAGCGGCAAGGCCTCGGCCAGATCGCGGCGCATCGCCCGGAGCGTGCAGCCCATGTCCTTGATGCGCACGCCGGTGACGACCCGGATCAGCAAATTGCCCAGGAAGCTCGGCGCCTTGCGGATCAGCGCGTGGTCCTGCCGGTCCTTGCGCAGGCCGAACACCGCGTCATTGCCCTCCGCCAGCTTCGCCAGCAGCATGGGAATGTCGGCCGGGTCGTTTTGCAGATCGCCGTCCATCGTCACCAGCACGTCGCCGCGCGACCAGTCGATGCCGGCCCGCAGCGCCGGCGTCTGGCCGAAGTTGCGGCGCATCTTGACCACCTTGACGCGCGGGTCGGCCGCCGCCAGCTCTTCCAGCACGGCGAAGGAGCCGTCGATGCTGCCGTCGTCGATAAACAGGATCTCATAATCGTCCAACGCAGGCGAACCTCCGGGCTTGTCCCAGGGGTTTTGGGTCCGCAGCGGCTCCAGGGCGGCGCGCAGCCGTTCATGCAGCGGCCGGAGGTTGTCGCGCTCGTCCTTGATCGGAATCACCACCGACAGCGTGGTCATCGCCTTGAACCTCCTTGGGCCGCGGGAATCGGCCCAGCAGCAGCACGCCGGCCCCGCCCGCGCTGGCGACGGCGGAAACGGCGAAGGACAGCACGGCCAACGTAACGGCCTCCGCCGATCCGACGCCCAGCGGCTGCAGCAGGACAACCGTGGCCAGCTCGCGCAGCCCCATCCCATTGAGACTGATCGGCAAGAGGGCTACCAGGGCCACCAGCGGAGCCAGGACGCCGTAATAGGCCGGCGGCACGGGCAGCTTCAACGCGGCGCCCAGCAATCCGAGCAGCACCGCGTTAGCCAGCTGCACTGCGAACGACAGCAGCGTGGCCGTCAGCAGGACGCCGGGACGCCGGCGAAACGCGCCGGCGCATTCCGAAACCCAGCGCAACGGGCCCGGCAACGGCGGCAACCGGGACAGCCACGGCAGAGCCAGTACGCCAAGCAGCGTCGCCGCTCCGAGGCCGGCGACGATCCAGCGCAGCCACGACGGCAGCGGCGTGGGACAGCACAGCGCGGCCGCACATGCCACCATTACCAAAGCGACCAGGCCGTTGAGCCGATCGCCGAACACGCTGAGAAAAGCGGCCGCCCGTCGTCTTTCGCTCGGCAACTCCGACCCCTCGCGCGTGGCCAGATACCACGTCCGAACCATATCGCCGCCGATCGACGTGGGCAGCAGCAGGTTGAAGAACATGCCGATGAAGTAGTACGCCAGGTAGCGGCCGAGCCAGCCGCCGAAGCCCTGGACCCGGGCCAGCATCCGCCAGCGCACGCTGCTGACCGCCTGGGCGAACAGGTAGACGCCCAGCGCCGCCGCCCACAGCCGCCAGTCGGCGTGGGCCAGGGCCGTCCCCGCCTGCGTCCAGTCGATGCGCCAGGCCAGCACGGCCACGAGGACGACGCTGCCCAGCAGACGCCATTTCTTTTTCACGGGACCTCCAACGACAAGGTCAGAGGTTCGGTGGCGCCGGTCTGGTAGAACCAGGCGTGCTGCTCATCGACCATGTCCAGCTGGATGCGATAGCGCCCCCGTTGCAGCGGCGGCAGGGCCACGGTCAATTCGACGGATTGGCCCGGCTGCACGACCGCATCGAACAATCCGGATCGCCCTTCGCGAATATCCTCGACGTTTTCGGGGGACAGCATCCAGCCAAGATGCACGCCGGCGTTGGCGCCGGGCTGCATGACCCACGGCTTGACGGATGTGTTGGTGCAGCGAACCCGGAATCCGCTCGGCCGACCGGCGACGGCGGTCAGCGCACCTTGCCGCGGCGCCAGCAGGTCGATGGCGGCCCGGCACTCGCCGGGGCAGTATTCCCGAGCGACCCATTCGCGGAACAGAGCCGGAGTATGCGCCCGGCCGTTCAGCCACTCCTGATAGAGATCGAAAAAGCGGTCGATGTTGCCGTACTTGCCGGCGGCCATGTGGCCGTAGCGCAGCCCCAGCTGTTCGCGGGCTTCGGACAACCCGGCGTCGGTATGCAGCAGCAGCGCAATGGCCGACGCCATGCCGGTGCGGTCTATGCCGCGGTGGCAGTGAATCAAAATGGGATAGTCGCAGTGGTCCAGCGCCTCGACCAGCTGGCGCATCGAATGGATGGACGGCAGGCGGCAGGCGGAGAAGCCCACGTCTTCCTGACAGATGCCCAGCCGGCAGGTCGTTCGGCTCTCCTGCAAGTACCACGACTCCGGATCGCAGCAGCCGCACAGGTTGACGACCGTGCGAATGTGATACTGGCGCACGACGCGCTCCAGCTCGGCGGGGCCGAGCTGGGCCGAGCGGTAAACCGCGCCCGGCGCGACGACGTGGACGTTGGAGCCGACGAAAATATAGACGAGTTCGACCGCCCAGGAGGCGACGAGACCCGCGAGGCCGCCGCGCAGGATGGTGAACAGCAGCGAAAATCGGGACGCGGGGCGGGACGGTTCGCTGGCGGCAGCAGGCATGACTCCGTTCGCCTCCTTGTCCGGTCCGCGATCCTGCCGGGACGACGGACGGCATCATGCCAAATCGGCCGCGGCGTGGATAGGCGAAGGCTGCATGGCGCGCGGAACCCATGTTGACAGCATTACCCATTTGAAGTACCACTTTGCTGAATTCGCCCAGCGCGCGCCGTCGGCGGGCCTGACGGGGCCGATCGGCGCCGCCAGGAGCGAGCAAGAAAGGATTCGTGCCGTTTGACGCCACCCCATCCTCCCACGTTCGCGTCGCCGCGCACCGTGGTCTGCGACGTGGCCGCCTATGCGTGGGTTCGCGCGCCGCTGGAGAGTTTGCCCGAGCTGCGCCGCAATCCAGGGCCAGGTTTTGATGCGCCGCTGCCCGTGGGCGCCCTGAAGCAGGCGGACGAACAGACCGTCGCCGCCGTCGCCGCCGTCGCCCACGCGGCACATTCCTATGGCCTGGCGCCCGTTTCCTTCCGTTCCTGGGCGGTTCTGGCGGCGCCTTACTACATGGGTCGGCCGGCCATGGCCGCGGCGGTGGGGCGTTACCTGACCGAAGGAGCGTGGGGCGCGTCGCCGCATCTGCCGCCGCACCGCTCGCTGCACTCGCCGTCCGGCACGATCAGCCAGCTGTTCAAGATGCACGGACCGAACTATGGCGTCGGCGGCGGGCCTGGCTGCGCTGCCGAAATCCTGACGGCGGCCGCGGCCGTGATCGACGATGGACGCGTGCCGGGCGTCTGGGCGACATTGACCGCGCTCGACCCCGATTTGCCGCCCGATCGCGCTGGCGCTGCGGCGCCAGGAACGGCTTGCGCGGCACTGGCCCTGGCGCTGATACCCGTGCAATCCGCCCTTGGCTCGCGCGTTCGCTTGTCCATCGCCGGTCCTGCGGTCCCGCTTCCGCCGGCGACGAGCGATTCCGCCCCTGCGCTCGACCTGTTCACGCTAAAGGATGCGCTGGACGCGTTGTTCCGCAGCCCGGATTCGGACCGCAGCGCATTCGTCCTGCCGCTGGAAGCGGGCGGCCGGCTGGAAATCGCGCGCACCGACTGTTCCGCCCCGGACGGCCGCTCCCCGGCGCGGGCCGCTTCCTTGCTTGCCCCAATTCCCCTGGCGGAGGCTGAATGGTGAGCCAACGCAGCGCAGCCTGGATCACCGGCGTGGGCACAGCGACGCCCCTGGGGACCGCCTATGCAGAATTCGCGGACAACTTGATGGCGGGCAAGTCGGCGGTGCAGCGCGTCGCCACATTTCCCGTGGACGATCATCCCAGCCAGATCGCCGGCCAGGCGGCGAAGACGCCTCTGCCTCCCGGCGCCGACCCGGCCGACTTCGCCGGGCTGCACCGGCTCGAGCAGTTAGTGCGCTGGTGCTGCATCGCCGCCCTGCGCGATTCGGGCTGGTGGGATCGCCGGCAGGAGGTGCGCATCGGCCTGGTGGTCGGTTCCGGGGCTGAGTGGCTGGAGCTGTGGGAAACGGACGCCCTGGCCGGCGGCTCGAAACTGTGGGAAGCGCACCGGCGTTCCGAATCGATGCTGCGGCGGACTTTGCGGACCTTGCAACTGTCTGGGCCGTGTCTGACCGTGTCGGCGGCGTGCGCCAGCGGCAATTACGCCCTGATGCAGGCGCGGCAATGGCTGGAGCTGGGCTGGGTGGACGTGTGCCTGGCTGGGGCCTGCGACATGGCGGTGACGCCGATGTCGCTGGCCTGTTTCGGCAACCTGCGGGCGCTGTCGCGGCGGAACGCCGAGCCGCAAGCGGCGTCGCGGCCGTTCGATCGCGGCCGGGACGGCTTCGTGATGGCGGAGGGTGGGGCGATGTTTGTGCTGGAGCGGGCGGAAACGGCCCGCCGGCGCGGAGCGCGGGTTTACGCCGAGGCGGCCGGGTTCGGCGCCAGCAGCGACGCCCACAACATGGTGATCCCCAGCCCCGACCCGGAGCCGGCCATCGCGGCGGTGCGCCAGGCCCTGGCCGACGCCGGCGTCCGACCCGACCAGGTCGATTACGTCAACGCCCACGCCACCAGCACGCCGGTCGGCGACGTGGCGGAGACGCGGGTGCTGCAAGCGGTGTTCGGCGACGCCATCCGGCGCGTGCCGGTCAGCTCGACGAAAAGCATGACCGGCCATCTGCTAACGGCGGCGGCGGCGGTGGAAGCGCTGGCGTGCGTGGCGGCGATGGACCGCCAGGCGCTGCCGCCCACTATCAATCTGGACGACCCCGACCCCGAATGTGCGCTGTGTCACGTCGCCAAGGAGGCGCGCGCGGCTCCGGTGCGGATCGCGGTCTCCAACTCGTTCGGCTTCGGCGGCAGCAACACCTGCCTGGTGCTGAAGGCGGCGTGAACGGCTACAATTACACGGGGTGCACCAGCAACCAGACGACGTCTCAGCGCGAGCAACTTCATGAGGTTCGCCACGCGATCCGTCCTGTTCCGTTATGGGTCCGCCGTCCTCGCCGTCGCGGCGGCTCTCCTGATCCGCCTGCTGCTCGCTCCTCTGCTGCACGACTACGCTCCCTACGCCACGTTCCTTGTCGCCGTGGCCGTCGTCGGCTGGTACGCCGACTTCGGCCCGTCGCTGCTGACGTCGCTGCTGGGTTACGTCGCGGTTCAACTCTTCTTCAAGCCGCCGCCCTGGGATTATCGTCTGGGCGTCTCGTTGCTGGGACGCCCGCTGACGCTGAGCCTCTTCCCGTTCGTCGGCTTGGTCATCGCTCTATGCAGCGGGGCGATCCACGTCGCCAAGCGCCGTGCAGAAACCAGCGCACGGGAAGCCCACCAGAGGCGCATTGAGCTGGAACGCGAGGTAGCGGAGCGCAAACGCCTGCAGGACGAGCTGCAATTGCGGGCCGAGGAATTGGCCGAAGCCGGCCGCCGCAAGGACGAGTTCCTGGCTATGCTGGGCCACGAGCTGCGCAATCCCCTGGCGCCGATCCGCAGCGCTGCGCAGCTGCTCAAGCTGGAAGGCGACGGCGACGCCCGATCGCAACAAGCGGTTGAGGTCATTGACCGGCAGGTGAGGCACCTGGCGCGGCTGGTGGACGACCTGCTGGACGTGTCCCGCATCAGCCGGGGCCAGGTGAAGCTCCGCAAGGAGCCGGTGGAGCTGGCGGAAGTCGTTCGCCGGGCGGTGGAAGTCAGCCGGCCGCTCATCGCGGCGCGCGGCCACGCCTTCGCCGAATCGACGCCGCGGGAGCCGCTCTGGCTGGTCGGCGACCCAGTGCGGCTGGCCCAAATCCTGACAAACCTCCTCAACAACGCGGCCAAGTATACGGAACCGGGCGGCCATATTCGGCTGACCGCGGAGAAGAACGACAGCTGCATCCTGTGGCGGGTGCGCGACGACGGCATCGGCGTCGCGCCGGAGTTGCTGCCGCGGTTGTTCCATCTCTTCACTCAGGCCGATCGCTCCCTGGACCGATCGCAAGGCGGCCTCGGCATCGGCCTGGCCCTGGTCAAGAGTCTAGTCGAGATGCACGGCGGCAGCGTCGCTGCCTTCAGCGAGGGCCTCGGACGCGGCAGTGAATTCGTCGTGCGGCTGCCGATCCTGACGGCCAAGCCGGCGGCGCTCCCGTCGAGCGCATCGGAGGAGAAGAACGAGGAATCCCCACAGCGTCAGACCGCCGGTCTGCGCCGCGTCCTGGTCGTGGACGACAACCGGGACGCCGCCGAAAGCCTCGCTATGGTGCTGCGCTGGGAAGGACATGAAACCCAAACCGCTTACAACGGCCCGGCGGCGTTGCAGGCGGCGGCGGTTTTTCGGCCGGAAATCGTGTTCCTGGACATCGGCCTGCCGGGGATGGACGGCTACGCCGTGGCGCGCCAGCTGCGGCAGGACCCGGCCTCGGCGGGTGTGCTGCTCGTGGCCCTGACGGGGTACGGCCAGGACGAGGATCGCCGCCGGTCCCGGGAAGCGGGATTCGACCATCACCTGGTCAAGCCGGTCGAGCCGGACTCGCTCCAGGAGCTGCTGGCCGGCGCCCAAACCGCGATCAGCCGCCCGGCTTCGCGGCGTCGATGAACACATCCATCTGCTGCCCCACATAGATCGGCGCATCTTTCGCGTCGATCTCGTAGATCACCTGCAGCACGCGCGTATCCACCCGCTCCGTGTTGTCGCCGGTCAGCGACTTTTTGGGTACGACATACGGCTCAACGCGCAGGAATTTCAAGGGGTACGAAACGTCCGGAGCGCCGCGGAGGCTCGCCCGTGCGGCCGCCCCTTGCCGGAAGCGCACGGCGTCGTGCTCATCGACGTCCACGCGGACGTGCAAGTGGTGCAAGTCGCCCATCAGGATCAAGCCGGCGCCCCCCAGGACGGAGACGTACTCGCCCGGCCGAATGTTGATCTGGAGGATCGTCCCGTCCGACGGCGCGCGGACGGTGCAGAGGTCCAGGTTCGCCTGGGCCTCTTGAAGGTTCGCCTTGGCCAATTCGATGTTGGCTTCGGCGACCTTGATTGCGGCGGTTGCTGTTTCGTCGGCGTCCCGGTCCTGCACGATCTGCTGATTGGTCGTCGCCGCGGGTGACGCCACGTCGCGCTGCAGCGTATCGTCGGCAAGGTGCTTCTGCGTCTGGGCCTGGACAAGGGCCGCCTGAGCGGAACTCAGGGAAGCGGCCCGCTGCGACACTTGCGCCTGGTAAACGCGGGGATCGATTTCCACCAGCACGTCGCCGGCTTTCACCTCCTGGCCGATCTGGACGGGGACGCGAACGACGACGCCGGCCTGCTGCGAGCCGACGGAAACGGTGGACGTACCGCTGGCTTCGTTGGCCGGCTCCACGATGCCGGCGCCGGCCACGGTGGCGCCGAAAGGCGTCCGCGCCGGCTCCAGCGGCGGCGGCGGCTTGGGCGGCGTCTGCTGCGCGCGAACCACATGCAGGACGGCGAAGACCAGCAGGCCCGCCGCCAGCGCGGGAAGGAAAAATCGGCCGATGATCTTTCTCATGACATCACCTCTTCGGAATAGAGCTTGCCAGCGGCGGCGGTCTCGACCCGCTCAATGCGGCCGTCGCTCATGTGAATGATGCGGTCGCCGAACTCGAAGACGCGGCTGTCGTGCGTCACCACAATGACGGCCCGGCCGGGCTGCACCGCGACCTTTTTCAGCAGCTCCATAATCAGATGGCCTGAGTGGGCGTCCAGTGCCGCGGTCGGCTCGTCGCACACTAGCAGCTTCGGCTCGTGGACGAGGGCGCGGGCGATGGCGACGCGCTGCTGCTGCCCGCCGGACAGCTGCGACGGCAGGGAATTGACGCGGTCGGCCAGGCCCATTGATCCCAGCACCGCCTTGGCCCGCGCGACGGCTTCCTTGCGGCGCACCCCGGCGATCAGGAGCGGCACGGCCGCGTTCTCGGCCGCCGTCAGCGCCGGCAGCAGGTTGTACTGCTGAAAGACGAAGCCGATGTGCCGGCCGCGGAAATTGACCAGTCCGGTCCCTTTCAGCTTGCGCAGGTCCTGGCCGAGGACGCTGAGCTGGCCGCCCGTCGGGTCGAGCAGCCCGGCGATGATCGAAATCAGCGTCGTCTTGCCGCAGCCCGACGGACCGACAAGGAGCGTCATCTGCCCGGCCGATACATCCATGTCCACGCCGCGCAGGGCCATTACCTTGGAGTCGCCGTCGCCGAATTCCTTGGTCACGCCGCGGCAGACTACCGCCCGCTGCTGGGCGTCCACCGAACTCAGTGTGGCCTTGGCCGAAGGTGCAATCGTCGCCGTCATGGTCACCCCCGAAATACCACCGCGGGTTCCAGGAACAACACTTTGCGGATGCTCAGCAGGCTCGACAGCACCACGATCAGGCCGACCGCTCCCGCCGTGCCAAGCAGCACTTGCCAAGGCATGTAGAAGGCGAGCTTGCTGAAGTGCGGCACGGTCTCGCCGAACAGCGCCGCCAGGCCCACGCCGAGGCAGTAGCCGATCAGTCCCACCACCAATGCCTGGATCAGCACCATGCCGGCGATGCGCAGGTTGCTCACTCCCATCGCCTTGAGCGAGCCGAATTGATTGAGATTTTCCAGCGTGAAAGTATAAAACGTCTGGCCGGCGATGGCGCAGCCGACGATGAAACCGAGCGACACGGTGATCGAGAAATTGATGACCACGCCCGTGTGGGCCATGAAATAATGCAGCGTCAGCCACATCCAGTCCTCGCGGGTCAGCGCCTTGAGCCGCGGCCGTGGATCGCCGGGATGATCCGAGTGGAAATTGACCTGCGCCTCAATGCGCCGGCAGACTTCCTGGGCGTCCTGTCCCGGCGCGGGATGCACGAAGACGGCGGACATAATCTGGCGCGGCTGCGGAATGAACTGCACGGCCTGGTTGTATCGCGTATAAAGGATCGGGAACGTCTGAAAGGTTTCCGAGGCCTTGCAAATGCCGACGACCACGGCCCGGTGATCGTTCATCTCGAACACCTTGCCGGCGTGGAGCGGCTCCTTGGGCCAGAGATATTTGAAACCGTTTTCGTCCATGACGACCGCGTCGGGGATGCGGAGGTCGGCCAGCGTTCCGACGACCATCTCGCGCGGCGCCCCTACCAGGGTGGCGTCGTCGAGGCCGAGGACGACGACTTGCTGGTAGAGGCCCGCCCCCTTGGGATTGCCGGCGTCGAGCTTGACGCGGCCCTGACCCTTGTAGAACGGCACGGCCCATTCGACGCCGGGGACGCCGCGGATGCGGTACAGATCGTCGTCGCTGATAGCCTTCATCTCGTCGATGAACTGGTTGTCCGCGTTCATCACCCAGATATCCACGTCGGCGACGTCCAGAATCGTGGAAACGGTGCGCAGCAGCAGGCCGCAGAAGATCGCCAGCTGCTGGGCGATCAGCAAGGCGGCGAA
>DATKHW010000904.1:0-2788 GCA_035546275.1 Gemmataceae bacterium | reverse complement strand
CTTGACCTATCTCGCGCGGCTGTGGACCACCTTCAAGAAAAAGCGCGACTCCGGCCCGGCACCCATGGAGTTGTATACCGAAGGCGACCTCGTCACCCGCACGGTCCGCGACGTGTTCACCAGCGAAGTCGACAAGCTCGTGGTCGACAACAAGGACGTGGCCCGTCGGATCAAGGAAGTAATCAAGCTGTCCAACCCGCGCACGCGCAACCGCGTCGAGCTTTACGAGGAGCCGATCCCGTTGTTCCACAAATACGGGATCGAGCGCGAGATCGAGATGATGTACAGCCGGCACGTGCCGCTGCCCAGCGGTGGGTCGCTGGTGATCGACTCGACCGAGGCGATCGTCGCCATCGACGTCAACAGCGGCAAGTTCCGCGACCACAGCGACGCCGAGACCACCGCGTTCAAGACCGACGTGGAAGCGGCGGACGAAATCTGCCGGCAGCTCAAGCTCCGCGATCTGGGCGGCGTGATCATTTGCGATTTCATCGACCTCCGTTACGAACGTCACCGCCGCGAGCTGGAGCACCGACTTCACGAGAACCTCAAGGACGACCGCGCCAAGACCAAGGTCCTGCGCATGAGCCAGTTCGGCATCATCGAGATGACCCGCCAGCGCATGCGGCCCAGCCTCAAGCGCTCGGTCTACTTCGATTGCCCTCATTGCAAGGGCGCCGGGCTGGTCAAGACGCCGGAGAGCATGAGCCTCGACGTGATGCGCCGGCTGCGGATCGCGATTCATGACCAGCGCGTGCAGCGGGTCGAGCTGGCGGTGTGTCCGGATGTGGCCTTCTATCTCCAGAACAAGAAACGCCACGCCCTCAGCGAACTGGAGGAGAATTACCAGAAGAAAATACAGATCCGCGCCGAAGCGGCCCTGGGCCTGGACGAGATGCGGATCGACCTGGTGGACAACCGCGAAGGGCGTATCTATCTGGACGAGCTTGGGATGGTCGCCCAGCCGCCGCACACGACGCAACTGGGTACCAAGCCGCAGCAGTTCGCCTCGCGGAACCGCGGCGGGCGCGATGACCGCGGCCGCGGCCGGCCTCAGCCCCAACAGCCCCCGAGGCAGCGCGAAGAAGAGCTCGCCGACGACCGCTTCGAGCGAGTCGAGGAAGAAATCGAATATCGCGAGGATGGAACACACGAGCGGGCACCCGCCGGCGAGCCTGCCGCGGAGACCGAGGCGGCGCCGGAAACGGCGGAGGCCGCTATCGAGGACGCTCAAGGCGAGGCCGTCAACGGCGAGTCGGGCGGCGGGCGGCGCCGACGGCGCCGACGCCGCGGACGCCGCGGACGCGGCCGCAATCGGCCATTCGCCCCCGGGCAAGAGCCTGTTCCCGCTGGGGTGCAGGGCGAAGGTGACGACCAGCCGCCGACCTCGGATTCCCGAGAATCCTTTGGCGAGGAAGATGTCGTCGTGTCCGATTCCGAGGTTGAGGTTGTCTCCGACACAACCCACGCCGACGATGCTACATCGGAGTCGCTGGAGGAAGACCCAGAGTCTGCCGCGACCACGCCACGCGACGCGACTTTAGAGACTTCAAAGGAAACGGGCGACGCACCGAAACGTCGGCGGCGGCGCCGCGGCGGCCGCGGCCGGCGGCGGCCTGCCGCCGACAACGGCCAGACCGAAGCGGTTCCACCTCCTGGGGGCCAGGCCCAGCAGCCCGCGCCGCCTCCGGTCGTCATCCGCACCGGCTCGACCGATCGTCATCTCATCGAAGACGAGCCGGTTCTCCCCCCGCCGGTGCGCCGGCCGCACTCCGCGCGCGACCTGGACAACATCCCCGACGACTTCGATTGAGTCCACAAAAAGAGAAAATGCGGTTATCCACGAAAGGACACGAAGGACCACGAAGAAAGGCGGGAAGAGAGGAATGTAAAAGAATAAAAGGAAGCGAGAGAGCGGGTAAAACAATCGTTGAATTCACTCTCTGGCCTTTTCCTTTTCGTGCCCCTTCGTGTCCTTCGTGGACAATTTCTCCTCCCTTCGTGGATCATTGTGATCTTCGTCGAACCCGGCCAGGAAGCGGTGGCTTTTTTCAGCGGCCTCCTGCGGCCGCTCGGTGTGGGTATATAGCTCGACCGTCAGGAAACGGTCGTAGCCGATGGTTTGCAGCGCAACCTTCAGCGAATTCCAGTCCAGCGTCCCTTCGCCGGGAATCATGTGGTAGTGCTTGCGGCCGGGAATGTCCTCGACGTGCAGGTTCCAAATCCGCCCGCGAAGCATCTCGACAACTTGTGGAATCGACTCGCCGATCACCTGGCTGTGGCCGATGTCGAGATTTGCCCCAAAGTGCGGATGATTCAGCCGGTCGATCCATTGGCGCAGCTCGGCGACGTATTCCAAAAACAGGCCGGGCTCGCACTCGATGCCCACGTCGATGCCCATGGCGTCGGCCCGGTCGAGGACCGGCTTGATCGACTCGGCAAACTGCCAGGCGGCCTTGTCCGGCGGCATGCCGCCCAGCAGCCGCCCGCTGGTAATGCTGATGTTGGCCGCGCCGATCTCCCGCGCAAATTGCAGCGTCCGCAGTATCATCGCAATCCGATCGGCGCGGTGCCGGGGATTCGGACTGATCAGGCTCGGCTCAAAGTACGGCTCGGGCGGCGCGTCCTTCCAGTATCCGAACGAACAATTGCAATTGATGTTGCTCACCGCCAGGTCGAGGCGTTCCAGGGTGTCCCGGACTTGGCGCGTGAGTGATTCGTCCATCGCCGCCGGGTAAGCGTGAGGAACGTCGGCAAGAATCTCCGCGCCCGCAAAACCGGCGCGCCG
>DATKHW010000903.1:0-16986 GCA_035546275.1 Gemmataceae bacterium | reverse complement strand
CGCCGTCTTTCCCACCGCTGCACATGCACAGTGAGCGGCGCCACGGGTTCCCGGACGGCGCCTGCGCCCACGGAGGCCCAGGGTCGTCACGGCTGCAGTCTGCGCGCGGCGCGCATCGCATGAATCAAGTCCCGGACGGCTCGCGCCTCCGTCCGGGCCGCCCGCACTGAGCTGGGCCCTTTCTGGAGCGTTCTACCGTTCCGAGCGACGGTCGCCTTTCCCTTGGCGGTTTTCGGGCCCGTCGAAAACCGCCAAGGCTCGTTCCGAAGTGCAGTCTGGCGGAGCTTCTCACGACCTTCCGGTGTGAGTTCGCCCCGCTTCTTCCGGTTCAAGCACCCGGCGAGCACGCGGCGAGGGTTCGGGACCCTGGCGGCCGCGGGCGCCGTGGCGCCGGCGGACGACGGGTTACTTCCTAGTTTGGTGTCCGGTTTTTCATGCGTGGCGTCGTCGGAAGCCGGGGCGGAAGCCCTGCCGCAGCAGCGAGCCGATCAACTCATCGACGACGACCCGTTGGATGGGTTCTGGCGGCGCCGGCAAGAAGCCGCCACCGGGCAGCGCCGTTGTCGCCCCGCCGCGTGAGTACTAACCGCGTCGTGCGCCCTGAGTTGGATCGTCCACCGCGTCGAGGTCGAAGATCAACGGCAGCGGCGGCTCCGCGAATGAAGCGATGAACTGATCCACGAGTACGCGGCGCAGTCGTTTCAGCGAGGCGATGTTGATCGGGTTCTCGAAACGGGGCAGGGTGGGCTGACTGGCCAGGTTGTCCTTCTCGGGCGAGCGGTCGGCGATGAGTTTGAAGACCGGATCGGTCCGCAGGGCGTCGTGGTCGTTCTGGTCTGCGTAGCCGGCCAGGATGCCGAAGACGCGGGACCGGACCATCTCCAGGAATGTGTGATCGGTCAATTCCGGGTCGCGCGGGTCGTCGAGCGCCGCGGCGAAGTACTTCGTCAGGCCGATGCGTTCGTCGACCTGGCGCTGCGGCAACAGGCCGGCGTCGGACGCGAGCGGCGCGTCGGACGCCTCGATGTGGATGGGCAGCGGCCCGAAAAAGTCCAACTTGAACAGCGCAGCCTGTAGTGAACGCACGGTGGGTTTTCTGGCGTCGCAGCAGGTCTTCTTGGATGACCGATTAAGCCATGGGGCGCCACCAGCCGCGGGGTCGGCTGTCGCGGCAAGATCGACTCCGTATGCTATTCGACGAGCGCGTGGAGAGCCAGCTGCTGGGCCGCGTGGCGTAGTAAATGAAGCCGGCAGAAAGCTGACGGAAAAAACCATTTCGCGCGCCCGATTTCCTCGCCCGTTACGCTTCTTACCCTGGGACGGCAGACATGGCCGACGAACCGCCCGGCGCCGCGCTGCTTTGGGAGCGCTACCGCGAGTACCTGCGCTTGCTGGCCTGTTTACAGGCACCAGCCCATCTGCGCGGCAAGTTCGATGCCTCGGACGTGATCCAACAAACGCTGCTGGAAGCACACCAGGCGGCCGGCCGGCTGCTGCCGCTGGACGATGCGGCGCGGGCGGCATTCCTGCGCCAGATGCTGACCCACAACCTGGCCGACGCCGCGCGCCGGTTCGCCGCCGGGGCGCGCGACGTGGGCCGGGAGCGCTCCATCGAGGCCGAGCTGCGCGAGTCGTCGGCCCGTTTGGCGAACACGCTGGCCGCCGATCAATCGTCGCCGAGTCAGCGGGCCGGCCGCGACGAGGAATTGCTGGCCCTCGCCGGCGCCCTGGCCCGGCTGCCGCAGGACCAGCGGATGGCGGTAGAAATGAAGCACTTGCAGGGCCGTTCCGTCGCCGACGTCGCTTCGGCGATGGACCGCCGCGGCCACGGAACAAGTGAACGCCCAGCCTCCCGGCTTGCGGCCGCCAGGCCCCCAGCCCATTTCGCCGGCGCCGTTCAGCCCCTACCTCAACTTGCTTCGCAACGGCAACCCGGCTTATCTCAACTATTACGGTCTGGTTCGTCCCCAGGTCGACTTGCAGAATCAGCTCTACGGGGTGCAGCTGGGCGTGGCCACGAACGCCGCCGCCATCGGCGGCGTCGATCCGCTGACCGGATTGCCGGTCAGCGGCCATCCGACGGCGTTTCTCAACACGTCGCACTACTTCCTCAACCGGGGCGGCCAGGGGTACGGGGGACAAGGAACGTCCGTCATGGGGCCGGCCGCCGGGGCCGTTCGCGCGGCGGCGACGCAGTCGAGCGCGACCCCCCGTTGACCAGCGCGGATGCCGGCGCCGTCCTTGCCGCCGTCTACCGCAGGGCACGGAGCGGCGGCATCCGACTTCCACAGGGGTTATTCGTCCGCGGCCCCGTTGTGGCCATCGTCATGGCCGACGGCGTCGTTCATCCCTGCCAGTGCGCCGACTGCCTTGCGGGGGCCGATCACCCCGACCGCGAGTTGTACGGCCACATGAACCTCCTGGCTAGCCGCCTCGACGAGCAGCAGAGACCCGGTTTCTAAGGTAAGAACGCCCGCTGCCACCCCGTTCAAGGCGCTCGTCGGCGTTTCGGACACGCCGCGGTATGTTCGTGTCATAGCGTGCAGCGCGGAGTCGCATCGACCGATCTCGACGGCATTATCGAGACGGGCCGTGCTGTGTTTGCCCCTATGTGCCATCCAAATCGGCAACCACCAGAAGGCCTTGTACCTGAGTCCTCCAGAGGTTGGCGGTCCAGCGGAGGACGAGCCGACGGCTTGACTCACGCCGCGCGGCGCAGACCTACCTGCGACGCCTGCTGGAACCGTGCGGCCGTTTGGCTTGTTTGCGTTGCGGCTCATACGCCCGGTGCAAGCGGTTCAGCCGCCGCACGTCGGGTCTCCTGCATCGCCGCGACCATCGACCGCAGATCGGCCAACTCGGCGCGCACCTGGCGCAGCGACACCGGCTCCTTCTGGCGAGTTCTGCCGTTCTGCGCCCATCTTGCCTTGCCTTGCAGCGTCGTCGGGCCGCGCGCGTAGCGCCACGGCTGATGCTCCAGCGCTGCACGGCGCAGCTTCTCGCGCCCCTCGGGAGTCAGTCCCTTGCGCTTCAGCCGGTTGAGCCGGCCCGCCGCAACGCGCTTCGGATTCGGGCCTTGGTGAGCTTCCGCCGTCATGGCGATCTCCTTACTTCCCATCTCGGCGCTCCCAATTTGCAGATGAATCCTTTCCTCCGGCAGGTGGATCGCCGGCACGCTCCCCCTGCGTGAGCGGTCGTCGCCGCGCAAGACACAGACCGCCCTACTCGGCGGCCCATGCTCCGCCAAGCCGTCACTGGGCCGCTTTGAGAGCCGCCACGCGCTCTCCCGGCTTCGCATCCGGCGTGCGGCTGCGATAGTGGCGCAACGCCAGCGCCGTCTGCCGGAACTCGCTAAGCAGGCGCGCCGCCATCCCGTTGTACTGCCTTTCGATCTCCGAGTTCGACGCCTCGGCCGCCCCCCCGTGGACCTGACCGATGCGGAAGTGCAGCAGGCATAGCTGCTCCACCATCATGCGCTCGATCGGGTCCGTGGGGCTGCCGCATGCCTCTAACATCTGGTCCAGGTAGAGGCAGTAGCTCTTCGTGTTGATGGACCCGTCGAGCCGCAAAGCGGCCGCTATTAGCGCAGGGAAAAGGCCCTTGTGCAGGAAATCGGCTTGCGCGGCGATCCGTTGGGACTGAGCGTGCGGGACGTCGTCGAGCCCTCGGGAGGCGGCCTGCGTCGCCGGCGCCGGGGGCGCTCCTGCGCCGGCTGATGCGCCGTTGAGGGTTTGCTCGTGATTATTGGGCGGCGGGTCTGCAGCGCGTGCCTTGGACGCGCCGTCTGGCTCGCGATCGCCCGCGACATGCGGATTAGTCTCCTCGGCCTTCCTGGCAGCCATATCAACCTCCTTTTTCGGTTTATGCTTCCGGACGCGTCGATGCGGAGGCGGGTACGCCTCGCGTCGGCTCGCCGACGTCGATGACTCTTGCGTTGGCCGTCGTTTGCACAGCGTCCCTGCGTTGCGCCTGTTTCTTGCGGCCAACGCACTTCCGCAGGAACAGCTCGATTGCAGGGAGCAGGCCCCGCTCCTCCTCGTCGGGCTCGCCGCAGCGGCGGTCCAGGCGGCGCAGCCCGCTGCGCAGTTCAATCAGCGGCATCAGCTCCTCGGCAGAGGTCGCACACAACAGCGCGATGAAGAGCCGGAGCTGGAGCCGGGTGAGGCGTTCCGTGTAATTCGTCGCCCCGCCGCAGGCGTCGCGCAGCAGGTCGGCCAGGGGCGCGTCCGTCGTCGCCGCGACCACGGCGTCCAGAGCGATCGGGCCGCCGGCGACGGCGAAGAGCTTCCAAATCGCTCCGAGCGGCAGCCCGGCGAAGCAGGCGCCAGTGGCGCCCACGGCCCGCGCCATGATCCGGTCCCGCGCGGCCATGTGGGGGCGGACCTCGAAGAA
Organism: Gemmataceae bacterium; assembly: GCA_035546275.1. GTDB lineage: Bacteria > Planctomycetota > Planctomycetia > Gemmatales > Gemmataceae > UBA4732. The sequence continues at coordinate 12,594 of DATKHW010000903.1, read as the reverse complement.
GAGCTGATGATAGGCCTCCACTGCATCGGCTGACATCCTGCAACGGCTTGCGATCTTTTCCAGCGGCTCACTCGTCAGCAGCAGGGGCCCGGCGTTGCTGGCCGGGCTGATCCGCTGCGGGCGGTGTGGACGACGCCTGGTGGTGCGCTACTCGGGGCCGAAGAAGCGGGTGTCGTACACCTGCACGCGCGGGTCGGTCGACTACGCCGAGCCGTTGTGCCAGGGGCTCTCGAACGCGAGCACGCTGGAGGAGCTGGCCGCCAGTCAACTCCTGGCCGCGGTACAACCGGCCGCGCTGAAGGCGAGCCTGGCGGCGGTGGCCGGGGTCGAGCGGCGGCGGGCGGAGCTGACACGGCAGTGGCAGTTGCGACCCGAGCGGGCGGCGATCGCGGTGGACCGGGCGGCCCGGCAGTACCAGGCGTACGAGCCAGAGAACCGGCTGGTGGCCCGCGAACTGGAACGCCGCTGGGAGGAGGCCCTGAAGCAGCAGCGGCGGCTCGACGACGAGTACGATCGGTTCGCGCGGAGCGCCCCGGCCGAGCTGAGTGACAAAGCATTGTCATCCATCCGCGCGTTGGCGGCCGACCTGCCGACGGTGTGGGCGGCGGCGACCACCACGCCCGCCGACCGTCAGCGGATCGCCCGGCTGCTGCTGGAACGGGTGGTCGTCGTCGTGGACAAGGCGAGCGAGCGGGTGGACGTGACGCCGTATTGGGTGGGCGGCGCGAAGAATGGAGGGGCGGCATCGGAGGAACCGGCTGAGCGGCTTTCGGGGCATCTATTAAGGCGACGGCCCGTGCAAGAATCGGTGACGCTGGATTACATCGTCGGCAACCGCGTCCGGCTCCTGGCCGAGCTGAACCATCGGCAGGGCGTCGTGCGGGACTACGTGCGCCTCGTGGTGGACGGCAACGCAACCGGAATGTACCTCTTCGGCCGACCAGGGACAGCCAAGAGCCATACCGTGAACGAGGTCCTGAAGACGGTTGGAAAGGCGATTCTCCCTCAGCGGGGCCACCTGACGCCGATCGGCTTGTTCCAGCTGATCGAGGAAAACCCGGACGCCGTGATCCCCCTGGACGACGTGACCGCCGTCCTCGACAGCGACGTGGCGCGGCAAATCCTGCTGGCGGCCCTGGAGTCCCCTTCCCCCCGCGACCGCACCCGCACGCGTGTGGTGACCTACCGCCGCAAGGACGAGGTGCGGCGGGCGCCCTTCCGGGGCGGGATAACCTGCATCTCCAACAGGGAGCTGCACGGCGACGATGTGCTGGAAGCCTTCAAGAGCCGCGTCCTCATCATGAACTACGACCCGTCCGACGCGCAGCTCGGCGCGATGATGCTGGACATCGCGGAGACGGGGCGGCTGAACGGCGTGCGCGGGGTCGGGCCAGGAGAGCGGCTCGAAGTGGCCCGCTTCGTCATGGGCGAAATGCTGCGGGTGGGCTGCTGCTTCGACTTGCGGCTGTTCGTCGCCAAGGCGATACCGCTCTACCTCCAGTGGAAGGGCGGCCGGACCGAGTCCGACTGGCGGGACCTGGTGAGCGCCTCGGTGGAGCAACATCTGGTCGAGATGCGGCACACGGCACCGACGCGGGCTGAAGAGATGGCTGCGGATCGCGCCCTGGTGCATGCGATCCAACGGGAGTACCCGACACGCCAGGAGCAAATTCGCGCCTGGATGAGCCGCCCCGGCAAGTCGGTGCGCGCCTTTTACCGGCGAGGCGGCAAGAGGCGGTGACATTTTCGGAAAGTGTCAAAATGTCAAAGTGTCAAAAAGTCGGCGATAGGTGACGCTATGAGCAGCATCCCGATTCAAAGCCCGTACCTGACGGCCGCCGAGGCGGCGGCGTACATCCGCAGCACGATTCAGGGGATTTACGCGCTTGTCAAGCGTGGTCGCGTCAGGCCGATACCGGGAAGCGGTCGGCTGTTGTTCACCCGCGAGGCGCTGGACGAGTGCCTGAAGAAACGGCCCCAGAGGAGGTAGCCTGCTGAGCTTGTCCGGGCCCCGACGCGTGACTAAAATAGACTAACTGATTCCGTGTCATTTCTCAGGAGCGCACAATGACCTGGGCCTGGCAACGTAATTACGTGACCCTCTCGACGGGCCAGCGGATCCGGTACGCCTTCTTCAACAAGCCGGACTCGGACCTCTACTTCGTCCGCTTCCGGGCAAGGGACGGCCGCTACGCCCGCATGTCCACCGGACAGTCAAAAAAGGTAGAGGCCATCGACGCCGCCCACCGGCTCATCCTCGAAGAGTACCAGCAGATCGCCCCCACCTCGGAATCGGTGCCCTGGGTCGTGGCCAAGAACCGGCTGACCGCGGCCATGACGGCCGATGGCAAGCGCCCGCGCACCATCGGCGGCTACATCGAAACCCTCGACAAACTGATCGCCATGTTCCCGCTGGCCAAGGGGCCGGCCGACGTGACCGACCGCATGGCGGGGGACTTCAAGGTGAAGTACGCCGGCGGCAGGTTCACCCGCAAGCGGAACGTGCCGACGGGCTGCAACGCGAACACACAGTCGAGGAAGGCGAAGTCGCTGGACAGCCGCATCCGCACCTTGAAGGCCTTGTTCGGCTGGTTCAAGAAAATCCGGGTCGTGGACTCCAACCCTTTCGAGGACGTGACGGCGCCGGAGCTGGACCGGCACGAGGTGAAGTACGTCAGGGAAGGCGACCTGGCCGACTTCTTCAAGTGGATGGAGGGGCGGTTCCCCGGCTGGCGGATGCCGCACCTTTTCTTCTCGGTCAAGGCCGCGACCGCCTGCCGGCTGGAGGACATCTGCGGCCTGCGTTCCGACCAGCTGCAGGAGGGCCGGCTGATCTTCACCGCCGACGCCACGAAGAACCGTTCCGAGCGCTACGCCCTGCTCCGCCCCGAGCTGTACGCCGAGCTGGAAGCCTACCGGGGTGAAACGTACCTCTGGAAGCGCTACCCGGCGGGGCTGATCGCCGCCAACAAGGCGAAGGGCTACGCGACGCACCGGCAGAACCCGGAGTTCTCGCCGAGGCGGCTGTACCTGTGGGTGGTGGCGATCATGCAGGACTACCAGAAGGCGACCGGGAAGGACCTCTCCAGCCACGACTTCCGCCGGGCGGCGTTCACACGCGCCGCCGAGCTGGACATCCACCCCAAGCGGGCGGCGGTGGCCTTCGACGTGACTGCGGAGACGATGCTGCGGTACTACACCGCGGCGGAGAAGAAGCGGACCTCAGACGACGTACTGAGCGAGATGTACGGTCAAAAGGACAAGAAGGAGCCGAAATCGGAGGAAGAGTAGGACGTGTCAATTTGCGTGTCAATTCCACGGCCCCGGTTACCGCCGGGGCCGGTTCATTATCGGGGGAAGTGTGGAAACGGTCACACAAAAAAGGCCTGAAAATCAGGCAAATCAGGGCGAAAAGCCCGCGGCAGTTCTCGAAAATTGACACGAAATTGACACGTCCGACGGAATTGACACGGCCGCAAAAGAAGAAGGCCGCCGTAACTCGTTGCTACGGCGGCCTTTACTTCAGCTGGGGAACTAGGATTTGAACCTAGACTAACTGATCCAGAGTCAGTCGTGCTACCGTTACACCATTCCCCAAAGTCCAAGAGCCACAAGGCTGTGCGTTGACAGGTCGGCGGCGTTTTTTGTGGTTGACGCCTGGTTAGCAAAATCCGCGCTTTCCGAACTGGTACGCCTCCATCCACGAGGATTTTAGCCGCTGGCGCGATGCTTGACAAGGCATTACGAGCCGGGAAACCCCTCTACTTCGCCCATCGCCGCGCCCCAACCCTTGCGGCGCCATAAGCGCCGTGACCGGCCGCACGCCCTGACGGCACACCCGTTTACCAGCCCGTCCTCGACGGTAATTCCTGCTGCCTGAAGAATTCGATAGCTTGCTTCATCATCCCCAGCCCATGGCCGGCATGGCGATTCGGCGGGTCTCGCCCCGGAAGATAGGCTCGGCCGGCGAGGCGCTCGCAGTCGGTCGCGTAGGGCGACAGCCGGCGTTCTGCAACTCTCGCAGGGCCCCAGGGCTTACAGGCCTTCAGGCCGCCGCTTGCATGGCAACGAGCATGTTGTGCGGGGCCAGGCGACGTCGCCCAGGTTCCGAGCGGCGCGTGGCGCTTGTCAACCAGGCCGCGGCTCCCACAGCTCGAATCGGTTGCCTTCCGGGTCGGTCGCCCACCCGAAGCGTCCGTAGTCGTAGTCCTCGACCTTTTCCTCCACCTGCGCCCCGGCGGCGCGAAGCTGGGCCAGCATGGCGTCCAGGTTCCGCACCCGGTAGTTGACCATGAACGCGGCCGGCCCCGGCCCGAAGTAGGTCGTAGCGGCCGGGAAGGCGGACCAGACGGTCGCCTCACCGGCGGCGGCGGACGTCAGCATTCCGTAGGTCTGGCCCGCCTCGACTGGGACGCCGAGGTGCTGACGATACCAGGCGGCCAAGACCGCGGGGTCGCGGGCCTTGAGGAAGACGCCGCCGATGCCGAGGACGCGCTCCATGCCAACCTCCGTGGAGAATGGTTGCTACTTGGCGCCATAGAAGTTGCTACTTGGCGCCATAGAAGATGTACGTCGCTTTGTACGGCACGCGCAGCTCGTCGCCCTTGTAAGCGGCGTCGGGCCGCAGCGGAGCGGCGCCGCCTTCCGTGTCCACGCGGCGGATGTACGTCACCTTGCCGAAGCGACCGTCGCCTTCGGCCGACTTGGCCTTCAGCAGCAGCCACGGAACGGCCGGCGGCTTTGGCGTCGATTCCGCCGGCGGCGTTTCGCCGATCACCTTGCTGCCGTCGCTCGCCTCCCACGTGGGGCCGGCGTAGTGCCGGCCGACCTTCGCGCCCTTGTCGTCGGTCAGGACGGCGTCCGGCCCCTTGAGGACCCATTGCAGCAGCTCCACGCGCGCGTTGGGGTTGTTGACCTCGCACTCATAGATTTGCACGCCCTCGGCGTGCAGCTTGAACAGCACGACCTGGCCCTCCGGGGCTGGCGGGTCGTCGGCTCTGAGCAGGACGGCGAGCGGCCCAAGCAGCATGGCCAGGGCGATTGGAATCAGCGTTCGTCGCGGCATGGTTGCATCTCACAGGCAGCTGGGCGGCGCCGGAAATGCTACCTGATTGCAAGGGCGGGCGCCAGTGCCCCATGCAAAATAGACCCCGACGATTTCGTCCAGCCTCTTGACGCGGCGGCCCGGGCGTGTGAGCATGGGACGAACGGCGCGAGGATACGATCCTTAGGGGGACAGCAAAATGGCCGAGACGAAAGCGGCTCCGGAGCTGGAGCGGGAAGATTACGGCGACGTGACCGTGCTGCGCGTTCTGGCGCCGATGCTCACGGCCCAGGAAGCCGCCGACGGCGTCTTCGATTACGCCTGTTCCCTGGTCGACGCCGAGGGACGGTCGCGCCTCGTCCTCGACCTGCAAAAGGTCGGGTACATGGCCAGCGCGGCCATCGGCAAGCTGGTGGCGCTGATGCGCAAGGCCGCGGCGGCCGGCGGCAAGCTGGTGCTGTGCAAGACGGGGCGAGCGGTGGAGGAAGTGCTGCGGTTGTGCCGCCTATCCGACATCCTGCCCAGCTACACCGACGAACAGGAGGCCCGCCGCGCCCTCGTCGCCTTCGGAAGCTCCTCGCGCTGATTCGAACAAAACAGATATTCAATTCCCCGTGAAGGCGCGAACGTTGGATCGGGCCTGACACGCAAAGCTTGCGCGTTCGCGGGCCGATTGCAATGCTTTTGCGGAATATACCGTTCGCTGTTTCCTCTCCGACTCCCTTCCAGCCCCCTGATTGGCGCGTCGCTTGCAAACTAGAGGAATGCGTCGGGACGGCGATTCGGCGCCCGCCCCGCAATTCATTCCCTATCGGAGCATGACCATGATGCAAGAGGTACGCCAGTCTCCGCCTTCGGAGCGCTCACGGGGCGCGTCGAATGGGTGCGGTGGGTTCGTGAACGGTTGCGGCGGCCTGATGAACGGCTGCGGCAATCCCAGCAAGGGCGGTCCAACGCCGCGCGCCGGCGCGACGGCGGCGGAGCGCGCGTGGGCGGCTGCACGAATCGTCCTCGCCTGACAGGTCCGGCAGGACGCCCCAAGTCGCAGACCCGGCGCGTGAGCGAGGGATGCGGTCCAAACCCTCGCTGACGCGTCGGGTAGGTGGGGACATCAAAATCGGCCGCGCGGGCCCGCCTTTAAAATAACTGCAGCTGCCTTCTTGACGGCGGCGGTCCGCTCGATTAGCGTACACGATCAAGGAGGCCGGCGCGTTCCCCCTCGACCGCGTGCCTCGAGGAACACGTCGAACCGCCGGGCCTGCCGAGCGCCCTCACCTGTCTGTAGGAGGTCCTCATGCGTTTCCTGACAGGACGGTTCGCCGCCGCGGCCCTGACCGGGCTGCTGGCCCTTCCCCCCTCGACGGCCCCGGCCCAGTGCATGGGCGGCGGCGGCCACGGCCACGGTATGCCGCAAATGGGCTTTGGCAGCGGCATGGGCGGCGGCGGCGGTATGGGCTTAGGCGGCGGCATGGGCGGCGGCGGCTTTGGCGGCGGCATCGGCGGCGGCGGCATGGGCAACATGATGCGGATGTGGCGGCCCCAGTCCATGCAATGGTTCGGTCTGCAGCAGGGATCGCAACTGCACCAGCAGATGATGCAGGACATGGCCATGCAGCAGATGATGCAGCAGATGATGCAGCAGCAGCAGCAGATGGACCTGACGCTGACCCGGCCGGCCCAACCCCGGACAAGCAAGAAAAAGGACCTGGCGGAGCTGCAAAAAGAGATGGACCGCCTGCAGCAACGCCTGACCGAGCTGGGACAGGCGGCGCTGGACAACACGCTGCACCCGCCGGACCTGAGCGACGCGCAGAACGACGTGAACACGCTGCAGTCGAGGCTCGACGACCTGGGCAAGGCCCCGGGCACCATGCTCGACCAGATGCGTTCGCTGCACCGGCAGGCCGATCAGCTGACCAACCGCATCGTGGCCAAGCCGTCGGACCTTCTCTCCGCCGCACGGAAAAACCAGTAGGCGGCCTTTCGCCGCCGACGAACCGGGGAGCGCGTTCGATGAACGCGCTCCCCGATTTTTTGCGCCGCGAATCGGTGTTGCGGGCCGTCGCCGGCGCGGCGATACTGAGGCTTGGGGAATGAGTCGGCCCCCGAGCCGATGGAGAATGGTCCTTGGCACATGCATCCTGTCCCGCCTGCGGCGTCTCTCTGCCGTCCGCGATCCATCCGATAGACGGTTCCATTTCCTGTCCGAAATGCGGCAAGCGTCTCCGCATCGCCGCCCGCGCCGAGCCGCCGCCTGAACCGGGGCCGCTGGTGGACGCCTCGCGCTACCGCCGCATCTCCGGCGGCACGTCGCTGCCGCGCACGCTGGCCGTGGTCGCCGGGGTCGCCGTCTTGCTCGCCGGCGCCGTCGTCGGCTTCATCGTGTGGGGGCCGAAAGACCGCGGCTCGCCGCCGCCGGCGAAAGACCCGATCGCCCAGAAGCCGCCGCCGAAGACCAATCCGGACAACCCCGCTCCGGACGACCCGATAAATCGCATAAAACCGGCGCCCACGCCGAACAACACGGGCCAGCCGAAGCCGCCCGAGCCGCCGCCCATGCCGGCACCGCCCGAGGCGCCGCCGGCGGAGCCGGACGCCTGGAAGGAAATCGCCCTCGCCGATGCGCCGCCGGACCTTGCCTCCCAGGTGCTGGGGAAAATCAACGCCCTCCGCAAAACCGCCGGCGCGGCGCCGCTCAGCGCCGACGCGGAAGCTTCGGCGGCCTGCACGGCCCACGCCGGCTACCTGGCGCGCAACGCCGGCCGCATCGCGGCGCTGGGGCTGAACATGCACGCGGAGGAGGCCGATTTGCCCGGCCGATCCGACGCCGGCCGCAAGGCCGCGCCGCCCGCCCTGATCGCCGCCAAGGAACCGCTGACCGCCGTGACCGATTGGGCCGCGCTGCCGGCGTGCCGCACGCTATTTCTCCGGCCGGAGCTGAAGACGGTCGGCGTCGGCTTCGCCCGCAACGTCCAGGGCCAATGGGCGTCGGTCTTCGCATGGCCCGACGCCGCGCCCGTCCCCGCCGGCGACGCCGTCCTCTATCCGAGCGACGGCCAGATGCATGTGCCGCTCTTCTTCCCCGGCGCCGAGGTCCCCGATCCCGTGCCGATGGTCCCATCGAAGGGCACGACGTCGGGGTTCCCGATCACGGCGACGTTCCCGCCGCATGCGCAAGTGAAATCCGCGGAGGCCCGGCTGGAGGACGAGTCCGGCGCGCCCGTGGATGCGTGGATTTCCTCGCCGGAGAAGCCGGCCAACCCGGACCATGCGGCCGCGCAGCAAAATACCATCGGCATTATCGCCAAAACGCCGCTGCGGGCGGGGGCGCGCTACATCGTCCAGGTCGAGGCGCGCGTGGACGGCCGGGACTGGCGGCGAACCTGGACTTTCCTGACGGTCGGCCCCGAAGACCTGCGACATGACTTCGAGGATCGCATTCTGGCGAAAATCAACGCCGCGCGGCAGAAGAATGGGATGGACCCGATCGCCCTGGACCCGGCGACGTCGCGGGCCTGCACCGAACACGCCCATTACCTCTCCCTCAACATCCCGGCTCACCGCGACCTGAAACGGAACGACGAGACGCCGGACTGGCCGGGCTACAGCGAGGAGGGGCGGAAGATCGCGGCCAAAAGCCTCTCGCAGATCGGCGTCGGCCGGGCGGATCAATGGGCCGATTTTCTCCTGGCGGCGCTCATCGCGCGCCAGCTGTTCCTGGAACCGAACGTAAAGCGGATCGGACTGGGATCGAATTGGATCGGCGCCGAGGCGGGCAGCTGGGTCCTCGACGCATCGCCGCCCGGCGAATGGTCCGAAAACAAGGAGCCGATCCTCTATCCGTACGCCGATCAGCAGGGCGTCCCCGTCCGCTACACCGGCGATCAGCCAAGTCCGCTTCCCGCGGAGGCCCAGGGCAAGCCGGCCGGGTGCCCCGTGACGATCCGCTTCTCATGGCACAAGCCGGTGGACAAGGTGACGGCCCGGCTGACCGACGCCGCCGGCCAGGAGGTCCCGGCCTGGCTCTCGACGCCGCAGCAGCCGCTGCCGGGCGTGGCGCTGGGCGTCGTCTGCCTCTTGCCGCGCGAGCCGCTGCGGGAGGGAGAGACGTACACGGTCGCGGCGTCGGCGGATTACGACGGCAAGCCGTGGACGAAGACGTGGACCTTCACGACGAAGAAGCCGGCGGACGCCGACGTCGCCGCTCTGGAAGCGACGATCCTGACAAGGATGAATGAGATTCGTAAAGAGGCCGGACTGAAGCCGGTTGTGATGGATGCGGACCTGTCGCGCACCTGCCGACGCCAGGCCCAGGATGTGGTCGTCAGCAATACCCGCCCGGCCAAGGAGACGATCCTGGGGCTGGGCGTGTCGGATCCCTCCACGGCGGTGGACGATTGCCTGCCGACGTTTTACCATCGGATTCCGCTGCTGGCGCCGGAGCTGCGCCGGATCGGCTTCGGCTGCGCGCGGCATCCGAACGGGAGCTATGTCACCGTGCTGGATGCCACCAGCGGCAAATGATGCACTAACCCGAAGCGCGAGCGAGGCGGCGCGGTATGACGGAAGCGGAGTGGCTAGGCTGCACCGACCTGACGCCCATGCTGGAGTTCCTGCGGGGCAAGGTTAGTGACCGCAAGGTGCGGCTCTTCGCCGTAGCGTGCTGTCGGCGTGTTTGGCCCCTTGTCAAAGACGACCGATTTCGTGCGGCTGCGCAGGCGGCGGAGCTATTTGCTGACGGCATTATCACTAAAGAAGACATGATTCAGGCCAGAAGCACAGCCCTGGCAGTCTTCGTGAAACTTCGTGGTGGCGAGGACGAAGCCCCGGCAGCTACCCTCAGCGCAGCTGCCATTCCAGCCCCGCCGAAGTCGTTTGAAAAGCAGTTTCTCGACGTATTTGCTGACCCGTGGTGGGAGGATGAGCTTGATAAGGGTGATCCGCACGGCCCTGCCGTGGTTACTGCCAGGCACACAGCCTGGGCAGTCGCTCAGGCACAAGGCCAGCGCCCGCTCGCCGACTCTACCGGTGCGAAGGCCGAACAACGGGAGCAGGCCACCTTACTACGTGAACTGCTTGGCAGCCCATTCCGCCCCATCGCCCTCGACCCCACCTGGCTGGAATGGAACGATGGCACCGTTCGCAAGATGGCGACGGCCATTTACGAAGAACGGGCATTCGACCGCCTCCCCCTTCTCGCCGACGCCCTCGAAGAGGCCGGTTGTACCGACGCCGACATCCTCGCCCATTGCCGCAGCGGAGGCGAGCACGTCCGCGGCTGCTGGGTCGTCGATCTGCTGCTGGGAAAGAGCTGATAGGCTCGCCAAACATCCGTAAAATGAGAGCAGACCGACTGGCCGGCGGCGGGCGCGAGTAAAGGGAGGAAGTACCATGCGGAGAATCACGATTCAAGAAGCCCAGGCCCAGCTTTCTGCTTTGATTCATCGGCTCAAACCGGAGGAGGAGCTGGTGATAACCGAGGATGGCAAGCCCGTTGCGAAGCTGATCGGCGTCGATCCGAACCAGCAGTGGCCCTCCAAGGCGGGCAGCGCCAAGGGCAAGATCTGGATGGCCCCCGACTTCGATGAACCGCTGGAGGAATTCAAGGAGTACATGGAGTGAAGCTGCTCTTGGACACCCACGCGGTGCTCTGGTATCTCAACGGCGACCCGCTCCTAGTCCCGAAAGCCAAAGCGTTGATTCAGGACCCGCTAAACCGCAAATACGTCAGCATGGCGACTTGCTGGGAAATGGCCATCAAAGTTGGCCTGAAGAAGCTCAACCTCGGCGAGCCGGCCACGACATTTCTTCCCCGCGAACTGCCGGCGAACAACATCCTTCTGCTCAACATCGAGCTGGGCCACGCCACGTTCGTGGAGACGCTGCCGCCGCACCACAAGGACCCGTTCGACCGCCTTCTCGTCGCGCAGGCCATCATTGAGAAAATGCAAATCGTCAGTGCGGACGCCGTTTTCGATCAGTACGGCGTGACGCGATTGTGGAAATGAGTCTCGACCCGCGCCGGTCCAAACAGCGATTTTCCCACATCCCCGTTGACGGTCGGCCAAGCGGACCCTACTGTATCCCCAACGCCCCACCCGCCTGATTTGGCACGGCGAATGCACTAACACACCGGCCCGAACCTCCCCCGGCAGCCGCTTATTGATATCCGGTTCGACGCCCGCCTGAACACACCCGCCCCAACGGATGCGAAAAAGGAGAGACCGCGCCATGCAGTCCCATTGCCTCGGCTTCCGGCCCGACCGCCGATCGTTCCTGCACGTCGGCGTCGTCGGCGGACTCGGGTTGACGCTGGACCAGTTCTTCCGTTTGCAGGCGGCCCAGGCGGCTGACGCGGCGCCAAATCAGGGGGCTGACGCCCCCCGCTCGCCGGCGCAGTCGATCATCCACATCTTCCTGCCGGGCGGCATGGCCCATCAGGATTCGTGGGACCCCAAGCCGCTGTCGCCGATCGAGTACCGCGGCGAGCTGGGGACCATCCCCACCAAGCTCGACGGCGTCGTCCTCAACGAGCTGCTCAAGAACACAGCACAGCTCGCCGACAAAATCGCCATCTGCCGGTCGATGACGCACGGCGAGGCCGCCCACGAGCGCGGCACGCACAACATGTTCACCGGCTATCGGCCCAGCCCGGCCCTTCAATTTCCCAGCATGGGCAGCGTGGTTTCGCACGAGTTCGGCCCGCGGAACAATCTGCCGCCCTACGTCTGCGTGCCGAGCCAGCCGACCACCTACGCCGGCCCCGGCTACCTGTCGTCGGCTTTCGCCCCGTTCAGCCTCGGCGCCGACCCGGCCGACGGCAATTTCCGCGTGCAGGACCTGACGCTGCCCGGCGGCGTGGACGACAAGCGCTTCACCGCCCGCCGTTCCATGCTCGACGCCGTCAACGACCATTTCGACAAGGCGGAGAAGGCGGACGGCCTGGAGGCGATGGACACGTTTTATCAGCGGGCCTACAGCCTTATCAGCTCCGACAAGGCGAAGGCGGCCTTCGACATTAACGCCGAGCCGGCCCCGGTGCGCGACGAGTACGGCCGCAACCCGGCCGGGCAGCGGATGCTGCTGGCGCGGCGGTTGGTGGCGGCCGGCGTGCGGTTCGTGTCGCTGACCTACGGCGGCTGGGACCTGCACGCCGGCATCAAGGGCGGCATGGCCGACCAGCTGCCCGCCTTCGACCAGGCCTTCGCCGCCCTGATCCGCGACCTCGACCGGACCGGGCTCCTGGACCGCACCCTGGTCATGGTCTCGAGCGAGTTCGGCCGCACCCCCAAGATCAACAAGGATGCCGGCCGCGACCACTGGCCCAAGGTCTTCAGCGTCGTCCTCGCGGGCGGCGGCATCAAGAAGGGCTACATCCACGGCGCCTCGAACGCCACGGCCAGCGAGCCCGACCGCGACCCCGTCGGCCCCGAAGACCTCGCCACCACCGTCTACCACCAGCTTGGCATCGTCGCCGACAAGGAGCTCATGGCCCCCGGCAACCGGCCCATCGAGATCGTCGACGGCGGGAAGGTTGTTCAGGAGTTGCT
>DATKHW010000902.1:0-7851 GCA_035546275.1 Gemmataceae bacterium | reverse complement strand
CGGCGTGAGCCGGCTGATTGCATCTTCCATCAGCCGGCTCACGCCGGCCGCTCGCCCCGGAAACTCATCATGGACCATTTCCGCTACCGCGACCGCATCCTCCACTGCGAAGACGTCCCCGTCCGCACTCTCGCCGAGGCCTACGGCACGCCGCTCTACGTCTACAGCACGGCCACGTTGCTGCACCATCTGCGCCAGCTCCAGCAGGCGTTCGCCGCCGTCGATCCGCTCATCTGCTACAGCGTCAAAACCAACGGCAACCTCGCCATTTGCCGCCTCATGGTCGAAAACGGCGCCGGCGTCGACGTCACCAGCGGCGGCGAGCTGTTCCGCGCTCTCACGGCCGGGTGCCGACCCGACAAGATCGTCTTCGCCGGCGTCGGCAAGACGGACGCTGAGTTCCGCACCGCCCTCGAAAACAACATCTTCCTCTTCAACGTCGAGAGCGAGGACGAGCTGCTCGCCCTGGCCGACGTCGCCAAGTCGATGGGCAAGTCGGCGAACGTGGCCCTTCGCGTCAACCCGGACCTGCCGCCCAAGACGCACGTCAAAACCGACACCAGCGTCAAGGGCGTCAAGTTCGGCCTCGACATCGAAACCATTCTCGACGCAGCCCGCGGCGTCCTCGGCAATCCCGGCGTCAAAATCGTCGGCCTGCACATGCACCTCGGCTCGCCGATCCTCAGCACGCAACCGTACAAGGACGGCGCCGCCAAGGGGCTGACTCTCGTCGAACAACTGCGGGCGCAGGGCCATCCGATCGGCGTCCTCAACATGGGCGGCGGCTTCGGCATCCACTATCGCAAGCAGGAAGCGCAGCCGGCGGCCGCGTTCGCCGAGGTCATCGTGCCGGTAGTGCAGAAGGCGAAGTGCCGGCTCGTGCTGGAGCCGGGCCGGTTCATCGTCGGCAACGCCGGCCTGCTCGTGAGCCGGGTGCTGTACAATAAGGAAACCGGCGGCAAGCGCTACGTCATTCAAGACGCCGCCATGAACGATCTGATTCGGCCCACATTGTACGACTCGTTCCATCGCATCTGGCCGGCCGAGCCGCCGGCCGGCTTCCTGGCGCCGCCGGAAGACTATGAAGCCGACATTCCGGGAACGGTCAAGCAGGACGTGGTCGGCCCCGTCTGCGAGTCGGGCGATTTCCTGGCGAAGGGCCGTGCCCTGCCGCCGTTGGCCCGCGGCGATCTGCTGGCCGTCTTCAGCGCCGGGGCGTACGGCATGTCGATGAGTTCCAACTACAACAGCCGGCCCCGCGCCGCCGAGGTGCTAGTGGACGGCGACAAACACCGGCTCATTCGCCGGCGAGAGACCTATCAGGATCTGGTGCGACCGGAAGTCGAAGTGTAAGAGCGTCCCGGAAGAAAAGGCGTCTGGAACTGTGATTTTAGAGTTCCAGACGCATTTTCTTCCGGACGCTCTAAGCGACCATCCCATCACCGAGGCGAACGTGATTCGGAACTATTGGCACATCTCTCTGGGCGTTCTCTTCCTGGCCGCGCTCCCGGCGTCGGCCGCCGATCCGCCGGCCCAGGCGCCGGCGCAACCCCCGCCGCCTCCCGCGGCCGCGCCGGCCGAACCCAACAAGGGCGACGAGTATCGGCAGTATTTCAAGAAGCCGGAAACCACGGAGGATTACTGGCTGGCGCTGCGCTACGAGATCGACGTCGGCCGCTACGACCTGGCCGCCGCTCTGCTGCACCAGCTGCTGGCCAAGCAGCCGGCCGCGGACGACCTGAGCCGGCTCGAAGAAAAGTACGGAATGGCCGCCTTTTATGAGCTGCGGACGGTGGACTGGCCCAAGGACAAGGCGGTGCATGACCAGGCCAAACAGGACGTCGATCAGCTCATCAAGCTGGTGCAAGCCGGAACCAAGAAGTTCTTGGCCGATCCCGAAAAGCTCAAACTTTACGTCGCGAACCTCAACGGCGACCGCGAGGAGCAATCCTTCGCGCTGGAGCAGCTGGACCGCGCCGGGGCCCAGGCCGCGCCCTACCTGATCGACGCGCTGCGCACCGGGCGGTCGGAAGATCGGCCGGCCGTCGTGGACGCCCTGCAACGGCTGAATCGAGAAGCGCTGCCGCCGCTGTACGCCGCCCTGGACAGCGATATTACGGGTCTGCAATTGGACATTTTGGACGTGCTGCATCAGCGCGTGGCCCGCGGCGTCACGCCGTACTTGTGGCGGCTGACCAATCCCAAGCAGCCGGACAACGTGCGCCGCAAGGCGACGCGCGTGCTGGCGGACCTGCTCGAAGTCGAACCCATCAACCTGCAGCCGGCCCCCATCGTCTTGACGCACTTGGCGGAGCGGTATTATCGGCATGACGTCCGCTTCGCCGAACCCAAGAGCGTGACGATCTGGCGCTGGGACCCGCAGACGAACAACGTCGTGCGCGGCTGGCCGGGCGCGGAAACCGTCAGCCAGGACCAGGCGGAAGAATACTACGGCACGCGCTTCGCCAAGGAAGCGCTGGCGTTCGATCCGTCCTATGAGCCGGCCCAGGAGGTGCTCCTCTGTCTGACCTTGGACAAGGGGGCGGCGCGGGCGGGGCCGCCGCCGGGCAAGGAGACGCCGGAGGTGCGCGATCTGCTTTCCCGGGTGAATCCGGAGCTGATTACGGCGGTATTGCAGCGCGGCCTGGACGAGCATCGGCCGGCCGTGATTTTGCCGGCCGTTCGCGCCCTGGGCGGCATGGAGGACGTGCGAGCCGGTCGGCCGGGCGATCACGGTCAGCCCGCACTGCTCCGCGCCCTCAATTATCCCGATCGCCGCGTGCAAATGGCGGCGGCCGACGCCCTGATGCGCATCCCCGGCCAGCCGGACGGCCAGACGGCCGGCCGCATCGTCGAGGTATGGCGGCGGGCGCTGGCCGCCGAGCCGACGGCCATGGCGGCCCCCAAAATCATCGTCGGGTACTACGACGAGGCCCGCGGCAACGCGGTCGCCGACGCGGTCCGCAAGTGCGGCTTTGAACCCGTGCAGGAACGCACCGGCCGGGCGGTGCTGGATCGGCTGAACACCGCCGCCGACGTGGACCTCGTGCTGATCGACGAGGCGCTGCCCAATCCCGGCCTGGCGTCGCTCCTAAGCCAGCTGCGGGCCGACATCCACTATGGCCGCGTCCCGGTCGTGCTGACCGTGGCGCCGGACCGCGAGAGCGCGGTGCGGCGCTACAGCGAAAACGCGCCCAACGTCTCCGTGCTGCCCGAGGCGCTGGCCAAGAGCGCTCCGGACCTGCAACCGTTCCTTCAGGAACGGCTCGGGCAGGCCGGGCCGCCGCTGTCGGATGCGGAGCTGAAGGAATATGCCGAAAAAGCAGTCCATCATCTCGCCGAACTGGCAAAGGGCGTGCCGCCCGGCATCGACGTTCGGCCGACGGCGGAGACGGTTTACGCCGCGCTGCGGTCCGGCGGGCTCAGTCCGGAAGGACAGATCGACGCGATCCGCATCGTCGGGACCTTCGCCGGCGCCAAGCCGCAAAACGAACTGGTCAACGCGGTGCTGGACGACAAACGGCCGCCCAAGGTGCGAGCGACGGCGACGGCCGAGCTGATCCGCCACATCCAGGAGCACGGCTTGACGCTGACGGCCGGCCAGATCGATGCGCTGACGGCTGTGTATGCCAAGGGCGGCGATCCGGAACTGAAAGAGGCGCTGGCGCTCTTGATGGGCGGAATGCGGCCGGACGCGCGGGCGACGGGGGAACGGCTGCTGCAATTCCAACCGCCGCCGCCGGCGCCGCCGGCCCCGCCGCCTGCTCCTCCCGCCCCGCCGCCGGCGCTGCCGCCCATGAAGGACAAGTGACAGGCGCCGCTCGTTGACGCGCCGCCGTTCGGTCCCTATGGTAATGGTTTCGCCGCAACGACACAGGATTTGCGTGGGGCGCGACGCTGATGGTTCGCAAGAAATTGGGACGGGGTCGGAAGAATCGCTGCCGCTTCTGCACCAAGGACGGCTGCCCGCGGCCGGCGTTTGTGGATTACAAGGATGTGCAAACGCTGAAAAAGCTCTGCACCAGTCAGGGCAAGCTGTTCAGCCGCAAGCGCAGCGGCAACTGCGCCGCCTTTCAGCGAGCGGTCAAGGACGCGGTCAAGCGCGCCCGCTTCATGGCGCTGCTGCCCTATGTGGGCGAGTAAACGAACTTGAGCCCGCAGCGCAAGCAAGGGCGTCCCTTGCTTGCGCTGCGGGCTCGTGCCTTGCGCTGCGGGCTCGTGACGCCTCAATCCCTCCGATAGAACACGGCCGCGTAGCGGACGTCGCCGCTGTCGCGGTAGCCGCAGATGGCGATGGGACGGAAGCCGTCGGCTTCTTTTTGCTTTTCCTTGTCCTTATACTCCTTCAGCGACATGCCAGCGACCGCGACCCAGCTGTGGTCGTCCTTGACGGCGGTGGCCGCGAAGCGCGGGCCGTCCGCCGTGTCATAGACGGACACGTCCTCCGGCCGCCAGCCGTCGTTGAGCCAGTCTTTGACCTGGCTCGTGTAATCCGCGGCGGTCAGGCCGCGCTTGCTCTGCCACGTGACGTTGTTGGCCGCGATGAACAGCGACGTGAAATGAACGTCGCCGTCGGGATCCACGCAGCCGGTGATGATGCGCGGCCGCAGGCCCTTGTCCTTCATTTCTTTCAGGGTCCGCTCGAATTCCTTGGGCCGCTGGTTGTGGCGGGCTTCCCACTGGATCGGCTTGTCGTCCTTGATGAAGGCGGCGGCGTAGCGGCGCCGGCCGCCGTCGGTGTAGCCGCTGACCGTGAAGGGACGGAAGCCCTTGGCCTTCATGTCGTCGAACGTATCCTTGTAATCGTCCGACGACAGGTTGATCTTCGTTTTCCACTCCAAGTTTTCTTTGTTGGGGAAGGCGACGCCGGCGAAGGCCGGGGCGTCGCCGGTGTTGTACCCGTTGATGTAGGCCGGCCGCATGTCGTTGTTGCGGACTTCCTTGAGCCATTTCTCGAAGTCGTCGGCGTTCTTGCCGGCGACGGTCAGGAAGTCGGCGGCCCGCAGGGGCAAGGCTGACAGCAAGCAGACGGCCGCCGCTAAGAGGGCGGTTCGGCGCGACGCTGCGCGGAGGGGGAACGGTTGGGTCGTCATGGCGTCGATCCTGGGTTATGGAACACGGACCATGCGCGAAAGTGCGCGAGCGGCATTATAAAAGGCGGCCAAGCGGTCTGCAAGTCCCCGCCGGATACAAAGAGCGGCGCGACGTCAGTCCGCCGGCGGCGGGTTCACCGGCCGGCTTACGCCGCGCCGCTCCCTGCATCCAGCGGGCATACGCCGCGCCGCGCTTGCCTCACGGCTGCTTCGGAAGCTCCACGGCGTAGAGCTTGTCGCTCTGAAGCAGCAGCAACTTATTGCCGTCTGGATGGGCGAGGTACTGGAACACGTCGTGGCCCTTCTTGTCGAAGGCGTATTCCTTTTTCTTGACGCCCGACGGCGTGAACAGGGCCAGTACGTGGCCGGGCGTGTGCGTGCAGATCCAGCCGCCGGCCGGGTCGAAGCCGACGGCGATGGGGTGCGGCCCCTGTTCCAGCGAGCATTCCGGCTTGGCCAGCGAGGTCACTGAGTAGACCAACGTGACGTAGGCGCCGCCGCTGGGCAAGCAGCACCACTTGGAATCGGGGCTGACCTCGACGCCGATGCGGGGGGCGCCGGTGAACGTGCCGCTGCTGGATTCCTCGTACTTGAATTTGCCGTCGGCGACCTGGAAGCGGCAGATGCAATAGCCGCCCTGGGTAAGCACGTATTTGCCGTCCGGCGTCATGGCGGGGTTCAGGAAGCCGACCGGCCCCGCGCCGAAGTCGGCCCGCTCGAACGAAGTCGTCTTGCCCTGCTTCAGGTCGATGCAGAGGAGGTTGCCGCCGCTGATTCCGACTTTGTTCTTGGCGCTGCCCGCGGCCACGGACGAGGTGGGCGCCGAGACGGCCCGTTCCACGCCGGGCGCGTCGATCTTCGATTTCACGTCGAACGTGAAGGCGTCGAGCAGCCAGACCTCCTGCTTGTCCGGCACGGTCATCACCAGGCCCTCCGCGGACGGACAGAGCCAAGCGGCCTTGCGCTGCAGGTCCTTTTCCTGAAGCACTTTGAAATCGGGGTAGGAGATGCGGCGGATCACGCCGTTGGCGTCCATGGCGATGAACGCGTCGCCCTTGTCGCCGTCCCAGAACAGGCACGGCAGCAGCGTCTTGGCGTCGATCGACAGCGGCGTGACGGTAATGTCGTCGATCTTCTGGGCGTCGCCCTTGAAGGAGTCGCCCACGGCCGCCGACGCGATCCCGGCCGCCAGCGCCATTGCGAGCAGCGAGGAGTGCAGCACGATGCAGCTGCGGCAGAACCAACGCAGGAACATGAGTTGCCTCCTTGGAAGGAATGGGGTTAAAACCGCGGATGTTATACGAATCGGCCACGCCGGGAAAATGGCCCGGCCGCGCCGTAGGATGAACCCACGCCCCGCGCGAACGCCAGGAGCGGCCCGCGCGTCTGAATCGGTGGAGCGCCCGTCGTAGGGGCGATCCTGTTTACCCTTTCCGGGAGAATCCCCCATGCCGACTCTCAAACTGCCCGACGGCTCGGTCCGCGAGGCCCCGGCCGGCGCCCGGCCGCGCGACGTGGCCGAAGCCATCGGCAAACGCCTGGCCAAGGACGCCATCGCCGCCAAGGTGGACGGCCAGATCCTCGACCTCGACCGCGAGATTCCCGACGGCGACGGCGAGCATACCTTCGCCGTCCTGACGCCGAAGGACCCCGAAGCGCTCGAAGTGCTGCGGCACAGCACCGCCCACATCATGGCGCGGGCCGTGATGCGCCTCTTCCCCGGCACGCAGCTCGCCTTCGGCCCGCCGCTGGAAAACGGCTTCTATTACGATATCGATTCTCCCACGCCGCTCACCGAGGCCGACTTCCCGCGCATCGAGGAAGAGATGCGCAAGATCATCGCCGACGCCGAGCCGTTCGAGCGCTTCGAGCGGCCGACCGCCGAGGCGCGCGAGTTGGTCCGCGATCTCGGCCAGCAGTACAAGGTCGAGCACATCGACGACGACCTCAAGCAGTACCCGACGCTGAGCTTCTACCGCCAGGGCGAGTTCATCGACCTCTGCCGCGGCCCGCACATCCCGCACGCCGGCAAGGTCGGGGCGTTCAAGCTCACGAGCATCGCCGGCGCCTACTGGAAGAACGACGCCAGCCGCAAGCAGCTGCAACGCCTCTACGCCACCGCCTTCTTCAACCAGAAGGACCTCGACGCCTATTTGCACCAGATCGAGGAGGCGAAGAAGCGCGACCACCGCGTGCTGGGCAAGCAGCTCAAGCTGTTCACCATCAGCCCACTAGTCGGCAGCGGCCTGATCCTGTGGATGCCGAAGGGGGCGACCGTGCGCGGCATCCTGGAATCCTTCATTAAGGATGAGCTGCTGAAGCGCGGCTATCAGCCGGTGTACACGCCGCACATCGGGCGGATCGAGATGTACGTAACCAGCGGCCATTTTCCCTACTACCGGGAATCGCAGTTCCCACCCCTTTGGGGCCACCCGCTGATGCCCCTCATCGAGCTGAAAGAGCAGTCGCTTGTGCGGGAACTCCAAGGACCAGACGACCCCCGCGAGAAGGCGGATCGCGAGTTCATACAGTTCGTCGAGGAGTTCGGACTGCCCGATTTTCCACTCCAAGCCTACAAGGATGCGTGCGCCATCGAGCCCTCTAACCCGCGCCGAGGTCAGAAGGTCACCATCCTTAATTCTTGGATGGCCAAACAGGAATCCTACCTGCTCAAGGACGAGAAGACCGTCAGCTTTTATCGCCAGGGCGAGTTCATCGACCTCTGCCGCGGCCCGCACATCCCGCACGCCGGCAAGGT
>DATKHW010000901.1:0-3642 GCA_035546275.1 Gemmataceae bacterium | reverse complement strand
GCGGCCAGCGCCAGATCAAATAACCGCCCCAATTGAGATGGTTGTAAATCGGCCCGCTGAATCCCTGCTTGAGGACGAAATCCGCCGCGCCGGCAGGGAATCTCTCCGCCACGGTGCGTTGCAAGCGCTCCTCCGACAGGTCGGTGCGCCAAACCATGAACGCCGCCAGCGCGGCCAGCGCGGCCGCCCAGATCACACGAAGCAGGGGAGTCCAATGAAACCGCTGGGCGTCCCTTACCGGCGCTTTGGGTCCGCTCGCCAAAATGGCCAGAGACGCGGCGACGACGAACCAGAGATCGCGCCGCTCTCGAAAGGCGCAAAAGCTGGAACCAGCCAGCAGCAGGAAATCGAAACTGCTCGCCGATTTCCGACGGCCCAGAGCGTAGGCGCCCGCCAACGCGAGCGCCAGAGTGACCCAGTCATAAGGACCGCGGAATTCGAGCGCTTTCAATTCATTGATGAGGTTGAATGGTCCGGGCTGCGCAGCGTACTCGACGACGACGAAATAAATCCGGATGTGATAGGGATTGAGCAGCGTGGCGAGCAGACACAGATTTGTCAGCAGCAGGAGCCGCCGCCAACCGACCGAACCAAGAGAAGCGGCCGATTCGCCAGGCTCCTTGCGGTCGAGCAGCCGATCCACTGCCGGCGCGACGCACGCCAGCGCCAGGACGGCGAGGCCGTACACGTATTGGATGTGCAGATTGGCCCAAAGCGCATATACGGCGGGCAGCAGCCAGAGCAATCCATTCGGCCGACCGTCGCGGAGATCCAAGACAACATCGAGGGTTAGGATCGTGAACAGGATCGTGAATAGCCACGGCCGCTCATCGAAGAGTACAGAAACCGCTAAGAGCCCTATTCCGGTCAGAGCCACGGCGACCAGAAAGCGCGGCTCACGCCGGGCGACCAGGCGGTGCAGAGCGGCGGTCACAGCCAGGGACAAGAGGGCGCGGTAAACAATCGCCCCGGCCAAGCCGAGACAGGAATACAGGCCGAACAGCATGACCTCGAACAGCCAGCTATAGGCGACCCACGGTTTGTCCTGTCCATATTGGGAGAACGGGTCGTTGACCGGAACGGCGCGATGCTCGCAAATCCACTGGCCGGCGCGCAGGTGCCACCAGAGGTCGGGATCGAGGACGGGTTCCGCGATCGGCCGAACTGCGGTAAGAATCGGCACGGCATAGAGCGCAACGAGCATGACCAAGCGCAGAAGGGTGCGCATTCTTTGGCGGCTCGGCGGATCGTTGATGTCGCCCATGACTCCCACTCGTTTTGGCGCCGGACGCTCAAGGAAGAATAGTCCGAGGCGGTCGCCGCCGCAAATCCCATTGCGTTCCCTGCGCAACGGGGGCATCATGGGCGCTTAAAACGTCGCCCTTGCGGAGGCATCCTCATGCCCGCGCCGACCGCATGCGCCTTGTTGGCCGGTTTCGCCGCTTGCGTTGCGTCGTTTGTCGCGCTCCGGGACATGCCCGCGGACAAAACCGACGCGGCGGCGATCGCTCATTGGATCGGACAGCTGGGCGACGACGATTTTGACAAGCGAGAGGAAGCGTCGCAAAAACTGGCGGCGATCGGCGAGCCGGCCTTGCCGGCGCTTCAGGAGGCGGCCGAAAAGGAGGCCAACCCGGAGGCTCGGTCGCGCGCCGGCAAGCTGGCCGAGGCCATCGCCAAGTCCGTTTATCCGGAACTGCGAAGCATCAGCGGCGGCACGCCCGGCTACTGGTGGAACCGCGTCGCCTTTACGCCGGACGGCAAGCAGGCCGTCGTCGCAGGCGGCGGCGTCTTCCTGTACGATCTCGACAATGGCAAGGAACTCTATCGCGGCGTGATGGAGCAGCAGTACGCCCGCCGCGGTCTGTGCCTGTCGACGGACGGCAAGCAGTTCCTAACGGGCCATCAGAGCGATTCGGTCGTCCGCCTCGCCGAGGTTGCAACCGGCAAACAAATCCGGACGTTCGTCGGCCACACGGGCGGCGTCTGGGGGACGGCCTTATCGCCCGACGGCGCCCTGGCCGTTTCCGGCGGCGACGACAAAACGCTGCGCATCTGGGAAGTGAAGACGGGCAAGGAGCAGCGACGCTGCGAGGGGGTCGCGGACACTCCATTGTGCTTGGCGTTCGGGCCGCAGGGAGCCCGCTTCGCCTCGGGACACGGCGGCGCCGACAGCTCGTTCCTTGTGCGCCTGTGGGACGCCGGGACAGGGAAGGAGGTCCGCGCCTTCAAGGGCCATACGCAGAACGTCACTTCGATCGCCTTTGTATCCGATGAAAAATATCTGTTGTCGTCCAGCATGGACGGCACGATCCGATTGTGGGACGTGGAGAGCGGCAAGGTAGTCCAGCAGATGAAACATGAGGGCGGCGTCTACGACGCAGCGGCCTCGCCCGATGGGACGCGGGCGCTTTCCGCCGGCTTCAGCGACAAGACCGTGCGCTTGTGGGACCTTACAACGGGGAAAGAAATCCACCGCTTTACGGCGCATCAGGCCGGCGTGCTGGCCGTGGCGATCTCCCGCGACGGCAAACGCGGCCTGTCCTGCGACGCCAATCAGACTATGAAACTGTGGCAGCTGGCTAAGTAACCATAATACTCTTATCCGACGTTTCGCCGTAATTGGACGCCTTAGCCTATCCGCATAGCGCGGATACCATAATGCTATTATCCGACGGTTGGTTTGCACCGCCTCCGGCGCCCTTTTTCGGCCGAACTTTTTCCCGTCGCGCCTTGTCTTAGCGCTGTCCGTGATTTCCGCGGCGCGGTAGCATCGACGGCATGATCGAGTTCTTTGAACACACCGCCGACCTCGGCCTGCGCGTTCGCGGCGCCGATCTGAACGGACTCTTTGCCGAAGCGGCCCGCGCTTTGTTCTCGGCCATCGTCGAGGACCTCGGCACGGTCGTCGCCTCGCAACGAGTGGAGGTTCGCATTGCGGGGGAGGACCGAGAATACCTCCTTTTCGATTGGCTCAAAGCGCTGCTGTACCATTTCGACGCGGAGCATCTGCTATTCTCGCGCTTCGACGTGAAGGTAAGCGAAACCGGCCTGCAAGGAGCGGCGTGGGGCGAACCGATGGACGCGTCGCGGCACGAGCCGAATCACGAGGTCAAGGCGATCACGTATCACGGCCTCAAGGTGGAACAGACGCCGGACGGATGGCTTGCGGAAGTGATCGTGGATATCTGAGAGGGGAAGAGCATCATGGGCAAGGACTCGTTTCACGGCCCGCTGGAACAGGTGGACGCGACCTGCTGGCGCATTCCGAAGAGCTACAAGCCGGGCATGCGCGTCGACGGGCTGATCTTCGCCAGCGAAAAGCTGCTGTCGCAGATCAAGGGCGACATGGCGCCCGACCAGGTAGCCAACGTCGCCACGCTTCCCGGCATCCAGCACGCCAGCCTGGCCATGCCGGACATTCACTGGGGCTACGGCTTCTGCATCGGCGGCGTCGCCGCCACTGATCCCGCCGAGGGTGGCGTCATCTCCCCCGGCGGCGTGGGCTACGACATCAACTGCGGCGTGCGGCTGGTGCGCTCGAACCTTTTCTTCCAGGACGTCAAGCCGCAATTGAAGTCGCTGATCGAGGAGATGTTTCGTTCGGTGCCCACCGGCGTGGGCCGCGAGGGAAAGTACCAC
>DATKHW010000900.1:0-2151 GCA_035546275.1 Gemmataceae bacterium | reverse complement strand
TCATAGTTGATGGTGGCGGTGGTGTCGGGGCCGACCGTCACACCCTTGAGGTCTTTCGCATCCTTGCCGTCCACAGTGATCGTGGCGCCCGGCGTCACGGAAACCTTCTTGTCGTTAACCGTGATGTCGCCGCCCTCGATCTTCGTCACCTTGCCCTTGGTGGGAGGCGGCGGCTCAGTCATCGGCGCCGCCGTGCCCTTCTCAATGGCGACGGTGGTGACCTTGCCGTCCTTGTCATAGTTGATGGTGGCGGTGGTGTCGGGGCCGACCGTCACGCCCTTGAGGTCTTTCGCTTCCTTGCCGTCCACGGTGATCGTGGCGCCCGGCGTAACGGAAACCTTCTTTTCGCCGACGGTGATGTCGCCTCCCTCGATCTTCGTCACCTTCCCCTTGGTAGCTTCCTTGCCGGGGGGCGTGGGCGGCGGTGTCGGCGGATTCGGATTGTTCTTCTTCGAGGGTTCCGGTTCAGTGGCGGCCGGCGGGCAGCCGGTGGCCAGAGCCAGCAGGCTTCCGACGACCAGCAACGCAAGCAGCTTTTTCACGGGTGGACCGTCCTTTCTGCGTAGATCGGTGGGAAGCGGTGCGCTTCCTGGCCGGCCCCGGCGGCCGGCAGCACAACAGATAGGATGCGCTTGTGTAGCGTTTATTCCAACAAAATAATTCAAGTTCGCCCAAAGCGACCCCAGTGTTCCCATTTAACTAAGTGCATAAAAGTACACTGAGCGGCGTCGCCGCTCCGCCGCCGCCGAGTGGAAATGTTGCGCCGGCCGCGGTAAAACGGAAACGTGGGCCGGGACGGCGGCGACTGGCGCCGCGTTCCAGCGACGCTTGTTTCGGGGTGCCTCATGCCGCGGTTTGGCGGGCTGCCTTTGCTGTTTGCTCTCGTCGTTTTCTCGGCCGCCGGCCGCAGCGACGATTTGCCTCTGCCGGCCGACGTGCAGGCCTTGCAGGACTGCATCCAGCGAACCATCGACGCCGCGGAGCCCTCCATCGCCTGCATCCTGGTCTCCCGCAGCGACGAATATCGCCGGTTCCAGTCCGCGCCGCCCGACGAGGAATCAGGCCGTCTGGGCAGGTTCGACGGCCCCGCTCTGCTGCGGCAATACATTCCGGAAGACATGCGCGAGCCGACGCGGGAAACGCGCCGCCTCGTCAAAGAGCTGGACCTGAGCAGCCCCGACGTGGTCCCGGAGTCGTACGGCAGCGGCGTGGTGGTGGACGCCGACAAGGGGCTGGTGCTGACGATGGCCCACGTCGTCCACAACGCCACGAAAATCTATGTCCGTCTTCCCGGCGGCCGCGGCAGCTGGGCCGACGTCCACGCCGCCGATCCGCGCAGCGACCTGGCCGTGTTGCGAATGCTCGACGTGCCGGATGGATTAAAGGCGATTTCCTACGGCGACGGCTTGCACCTGCGCAAAGGCCAGTTTGTCGTCAGCCTGGCGAACCCGTTCGCGGCCGGTTTCCGCGACGGCAGCCCCAGCGCCTCCTGGGGCGTCATCAGCAATTTGCACCGCCGAGCGTCCGGCGTAACCAGCGAAATCGAACGGCCCGGCGTGAAGCCGACGCTGCACCATTACGGCACGCTGATCCAAACCGACGTCCGCATGGCGCTGGGATGCAGCGGCGGGGCGCTGCTCGACTTGAACGGCAAACTGATCGGCCTGACGACGGCGCAGGCGGCGCTGTCCGGCAGCGAGGCGCCCGGCGGTTTCGCCGTGCCGATGGATGCGCCGATGAAGCGGATCATCGACGTGCTGATGCACGGCGACGAGGTGGAATACGGCTTTCTCGGCGTGAAATTCGAGCCGGACGCGCGGCCCGGGCGCGGCGTGATGATCGAGGGCGTGGCGTCGGGATCGCCGGCCGAGCGAGGCGGTTTGGTCCCCGGCGACCTGATCACGGCCATCAACGGTGCTCCGGTTCACGATATCGACGATCTCTATTTGCAGATCGGCATCGGCCTGGCCGGCGGCCCGGCCAAGATTGAGGTGATCGGCCGCGACGGCCGGCCGCGGATCTGCAACACGACGCTGATGAAATCGTACACGCCGGGCAAGGCGATCGCCTCGCACCGCCCCCCGGCCGTCGGCGGTTTGCGCGTGGACTATACGAGCATCCTGGCCCAGCGCATCAGCCGGCAGGACGTGC
>DATKHW010000899.1:0-3239 GCA_035546275.1 Gemmataceae bacterium | reverse complement strand
GGCCGTGAACGCGTGGGCCGCTTCCCGTCGTCGCCCCCCCCTCCACGCCAGCAGCGCCCCGCGCACTCCGACCCCTCTCTCTGAAACCGGTCCAGCAGCTCCACCTGCTGCTTCTCGTCGCGGCACGTCGCCAGGATCAGGCACTGTTCCGGGATCCTCTCCGCCCCCAACGCCGCCGGGCGAAGGACCATCGGCGCTCATCGCCCCCCATCATTCACGCCGGCTCCTCTGCCCAGACGCCCCTCCGGCATGGTAAACTCCTCTCCGGAGCGTCCACCGCACGGCAAGGCGACGTTCGATCCGCGAAGGACCTCCGGCGCTTACGGCTCACGTCCGGCAAGCACTTTTTCGGGGGGACGGACCCCCGGCGCAATGGCGCAAGGCCTGCAAAGATGGGAAATGCCAAGCGCTTAAGTGTGCGCCAAGCCTCGCCCCGTTTGGCGCAAATGGCGCAACCCGACCGGCGTGAGGGACGACCGATGGCCGCATCCCGCAAGAAGAAGACCTCCGACCTCTTCGGCCCCGCCCGCGACGCTAACCTGCGAAAGGCCCAGCCGCTGGCGGCGCGGATGCGGCCGCGCGACCTCGACGAGTTCGTCGGTCAGGAGCATTTCCTCGGCCCCGGCAAGCTCCTTCGCCGTCTGCTGCTGGCCGACCGCCTCGGCTCGCTGATCTTCTACGGCCCGCCGGGCAGCGGCAAAACGGCCCTGGCCCACGTCATCGCCCAGCACACCCATTGCCGCTTCGTCCCGCTCAACGCCACGGCGTCGGGGACCAAGGAAGTGCGCGAGGCGCTGGAAGAGGCCCGCAAGGAGTTGGAGGATACAGGTCGTCGCACCATCCTTTTCGTGGATGAAATCCATCGGTTCAATCGCGCCCAGCAGGACGTGCTGCTGCCCGACGTGGAAGAAGGGCGAGTCACCCTCATCGGGGCGACGACGCAGAATCCGTTCTTCGCCGTCAATTCGCCGCTCATTAGTCGCAGTCAGATCTTTCTGTTCGAGCCGCTGGACCGCGAGGCGATCAAGACGCTGCTGCAGCGGGCGCTGGCGGATTCCGAGCGCGGGCTGGGGTCGGGCGCCGTTCACATCACGGACGACGCCCTCGACTTCCTGGCCGAGGCCAGCGACGGCGACGCCCGGCGAGCGCTCACTGCGCTGGAGGTCGGCGTCCTGTCGGCGGAGGAGACGCCCGTCGAGTTCACACGCGAGGTCGCCCAGGAGTCGATCCAGCGCAAGGCGCTCGACTACGACGCCACGGGCGACGCCCACTACGACGTGGCCAGCGCGTTCATCAAGAGCATGCGCGGCAGCGACCCGGATGCGGCGATCTACTGGCTGGCGCGGATGCTGGAATCGGGTGAGGACCCGCGCTTCATCGCCCGCCGCATGGTGATCCTGGCTTCGGAGGATGTGGGCAATGCCGATCCGCAAGCGCTGATTTTGGCGGCGGCGGCGCTGCAGGCGGTGGAGTTCGTCGGCCTGCCGGAGTGCCAGTTGCCGCTGGCGCAGGCGGTTACATACCTGGCGACGGCGCCCAAATCCAACGCCGCCACCGTCGCCATCGGCAAGGCGCGCGAGGACGTGAAGTCCGGCCGGACGCTGGCCGTGCCGAAGCATCTGCGCGACAGCCACTATCGCGGCGCCGCGCAGCTCGGCCACGGCGAGGGCTACGAATACAGCCACAACCACCCCGGCGGCTGGGTGGACCAGGCGTATCTTCCCGAGGCGCGGCGCTATTACGAGCCGACGGATCGCGGCTTCGAGGCGGAGATTCGGCGACGGATGGAGGCGCTGCGGGGGACGCCGCCTGCCGGGGAAACCAAGAACGGACCTTAGAGCGTCCGGAAGAAAAGACCTCTGGAACTGCGATTTTAGAGTTCCAGACGCCTTTTGTTCCGGACGCTCTTAGCGCCGTCCCGGCGGGGTCGTATAGTGACCCTGCCACAGAGCGAGGCCATGAACACGAACGGGACGCCGCACATCCTGGTCTACGCCGATCCCGTGGACGCGCTGCAGGAATTGCGGAGCGTCCTGGCGCAGGTCGCGGCACGGTCGGGAGACCGTGCCGCAACCTGCGACCATGCCGCTGCCTGTGTGGATGTGCATACGGCCGGCGGATTGGACCCGGCGAATCTCGGCGGCTATCACCTGCTCGTGGTGGACGGCGGCCGGGCGCCTGCGGAAGCCCTGGGGCTGTGCCGCCGCTGCCGCGCCCGCCTTGAAGACGGCTTCGCGCCCATCCTCTACATCACCGACGACCATTCGCCGGCCGCCCGCCTCGCCTGCTATGAGGCCGGCGCCGACGCCTACCTGCTTCGCCCGTTCGCCCCGGAAGAATTGCTCGCCCAGGCCCGCGCCCTCCTCCGCATCAAGGAGGTTCACGATCGGTTAAACGAGAAAACCACCGAAATCAACCGCATCAACAAGCGGCTGCAGCAGGCCTATAAACAGATCGACCAGGAGCTGGAGCTGGCCCATCGCATCCAGTCGAGCTTCCTGCCGCAGACCTTGCCGGAGACGCCCGGCAGCCGCTTCGCGGTCCATTACCAGCTCTGCGGTCAGGTGGGCGGCGACTTTTACGATGTTTTTCGTCTGGATGAGAACCACGTCGGCTTTTACGTCGCTGACGCGATGGGCCACGGCGTCCCAGCCAGTCTGCTGACGATCTTCGTCAAGAAGGGAGTCCGGCCGAAGGAAGTGTTCGGCAAACAGTACCGACTCGTTCCGCCCGGCGAAGTGCTGGGCCGGCTCAACAAGGAGCTGGTCGATCAGCAGCTTTCGGACACGCCGTTCATCACGATGGCCTACGGTTTGCTGAATCATCGCGAGGGCGTGCTGCGCTTCGCCCGCGCCGGCCATCCGTACCCGCTGCTGGTGCCGCGCGAAGGGCCGCTGCAACTGTGGCAGCAAGAGGGCTTGCTGCTGGGCGTGGTCGATGCGACATTCCCCACGCAGGTTTACCGCCTGCGACCCGGCGACAAGGTGCTGCTCTACAGCGACGGCGTGGACGCGGCGGTTTTCGAGGGCCGCGAACCCGGGGCGCCGAGCTTGACGGCGTGTGCGGAGCGCCACCGCGATCTGCCGGCGCAGGAGTTTCTGCACCGGCTGGCGCGGGATTTGTTCGCCGGCGCCGCTCGGCCGGACGACCTGACGCTGCTGGCGCTTGAGATGTGCGATCAGGAGGCCGAACTGACGCCTTCCCCCTCTCTCCCCCGCTTCGGGGGAGAGGGGCCGGGG
>DATKHW010000898.1:0-3631 GCA_035546275.1 Gemmataceae bacterium | reverse complement strand
GAGACAGGATTGGAATCCTGTCCCACAGGCGCGGCGGCGTGCAGACGCTGTCGGAACGCCTTATCCTGCAATCGCGTCTGCGGCACGACCCACGGATACTTGCCGCACTTGGGGCAATGGTCCGTTACATCCGGCCCCAGGTCGGCCCCGCAGGCGGCGCAGAGCGGCACGACCATCGGCGCCGCGTCGCCCTTATTCTTGAGCGGCCCCATCAGCCGCCCCACCTGTTCCCGCGTCATCGGCCCGCGCAGGAACGACAGCGCCCAGCGGCTTTGGAACAAGATTGGCGCCGGCCGATGAATGTCGTGCAGGACAAAGATGCGATTTCCCAGAGCGGAGATGATCGAATCCAGCTTGGCCCGGTCGGTCAGCGCGCCGTGCTCCGCGGCTGCGCTTTCCAGGCCCTCCAGCAGTCGGGCCCTGTCGCGGTCGGTTTGCAGCTTGCCGACGAACCACGTCCCCGCGTTGGAAAGCGCTTTGTAGTCGAGATCGACCGGGTTCTGCGTGGCCAGCAGCACGCCGACGCCGAAGGCCCGCGCCTGCTTCAAGAGCGTCAGCAGCGGCCCCTTGCTCGGCGGGTTGGCCGGATGCGGCGGCAGATAGCCGAACACTTCGTCGAAATATAGGATCGCCCGCAGGTTCGTGCTGCCCGGCTGCCGCCGGGTCCAGGCCAGCATCTCTTCCAGCAGCAGCGTCGTGAAGAACATCCGCTGCGTATCGTCGAGATGAGCGACATAAAAGATCAGCTGTTGCGGCCGGCCGCCCCGGTAGAGCATCGAAGCGAGGTCGAGCGGTTCGCCCATCGTCCAGGTCGAGAAAGTCGGCGAGGCCAGGACGTTGTTGAGGGCCGACGCGAACTTGAGGCGGTCCTTGGCGGGGAAAAACGTCTCCAGCGAATAGGCGCCGACCGAGCTGATCGGCGGCTTCTCGATCTCGCGGATGAGTTTCGGCAGATCGAGGTCGCGCCCCGCCGTCCAAGCGTTCAGCAAGAGCTGTGAGATGAGGATATGTTCGCGCGACTGCACCGGATCGGCGCTGATGTTGGTGAGGCCGAGCAGAGCGGTGGCCGTGGCGGCGATCTTCTGCGTCAGCTCCTCGCGCGGCATCTTCGCTTTTGGCGCGGCGAAGGCGCCGAGAATCGACAGCGGCAGGCCGGCTTCGCTGCCAGGCGTGTAGATGCGCTGGTCCGACGACGCTTTCAAATGGGCGATGCGTTCCGGCTTCTGGAACGAGTCTTCCAGCCCCTTGCGCCACAGTCCCGACAGCTGCTCGGCGTATTGCCGCCGCGACAGCCCTTTGCGGCGCGCGTCGTCCTCGTCGAGCCATTCTTCGTAATGCTGCGGCGCGAGGTCGGGGAATTGCAGAAGCAGATTCGTGAGATCACCCTTGGGGTCGATGATGACGCAGGGCACGCCGTCGATGGCTGCTTCTTCGAGGAGGCTGATGCACAGGCCGGTTTTGCCGGAGCCGGTCATGCCGACGACGACGCCGTGCGTGGTCAGGTCGCGGGCGTCGTACATGACGAACTTTTCCGGCAGCACGGCTTTCTTGGCGAGGTCGAACTCGCGGCCGAGGTAGAAGCAGTCGGGCTTTTCGATGTCGAAGGCGGCAGGTGCGTCGGCCACGGGGCAAATCCTCTCCGGGGGTCGATGGCGGGCGAGCGGCCGGCGTGAGCCGGCCGGTGTAGTATATCGTCGGCGAATCGGGGAAGCACCCGTAGGGGCGGGGTAACCCCGCCCCTACACGCTGGCCGCTCGCCCGCCTGTTACGGAGCGAATCATGGCGATCGAACCGTTGGCGATCGGCGTATGCAGCTGGTCGCTGCAAGTGAAAAGCATCCCGGAGCTGCGCGGGCTGTGCGATCGGCTCGGCCTCAACGTCGTGCAGATCGCGTGCGGCGATCCGCACCACGCCGACTGGCAGGAAGGCGACCGATTGCCTGAAGCGGCCCGCGCCGCCGGCTTTCAATTGACCGGCGCCATGCTCGGCTTCCGCGGGGAGGACTACGCCACGCCGGACACGATCAAGCGCACCGGCGGCTTCGGCGACCCCGCCGATCGGCCGGCCCGCCTGGAACGCTTCGCCTGGGCCTTGGACCGCACGCGCGCCCTTGGTTTATCCGACCTCATGCTCCATGCCGGATTCCTGCCGGAGCCGAACGCCCCCGATCGCAAACCGTTCCTCGACACGCTCGGCAAGGTCAGCGCCTTGGCGCAAGCGAAGGGCGTTACCATCGCCTTCGAGACCGGCCAGGAAAGCGCCGACCTGCTCCGCCGCACGCTCGACGATCTGAAATGTCCGAACCTCAACGTGAACTTCGACCCGGCCAACATGCTTCTCTACGACAAGGGCGATCCGCTGCGGGCAGTGGAGATTCTGGGCCCCGACATCCGCAGCGTCCACGTCAAGGATGCGAACCGGCCCACGACGCCGGGCCAATGGGGCACGGAGGTCCCGCTGGGGCACGGACAGGTGAACATCGCGGCGTTCGTGCGGACGCTGAAAAAGGTCGGCTACCGCGGCCCCCTGTGCATTGAGCGCGAGGTGGGCGATCAGGAGGGGCGCGTGCGCGATATCGCCCACGGAGCGCGTGTACTGCAGGAGTGTCTGGCGGCGAAGTGACGAACAGCCGCTGAGGACCTCATTTGCTCACTTGCAGCGTGAAACTGGCCTCGGGCGGCGAATTCTCGCCTTCATTCAGCGTGATTTCCTTGCCCTTGATCTTTTCCGGAATCAGGTAGTGGGAGTACGGCCCCATCTCGTGCCAGGCCGTGATGCGCAGCTTCGTCCCAACCGGCACATTCTTGATCACGTAATTGCCGTTCTTGTCCGTCACGGCCGCGTAGGGATGGTTGAACACCCACACGTAGGCGTTCATCCAGCTGTGGATGTTGCAGCTGAAGGTGTAAACGGCGTTGTTGCCGGTGAGCGGCACGTCTTTTGGCGGCGTGTGAGCCGGCAGCGTCCCCAGGCCGCCGCTGACGGACGTGTTCGAGTCCCACTTTGTGTTGTGCGACACGGGGGCGTTGTTAGAAACAAGGAACTCCTGTCCGCTGGCTATGGTCTTCTTCGGGTCGTCCGGGTCCACCACCGTCGGCATGATCCAAGTGACATGGGGAATGAACGCGCAGTGCGGCTGATTCAGCTCGACCTTGGTCGGCCAGGTCGGATTCTTGAGATCGACGTCGAAGTAGCCGTCGTCGGGCGGTTGCAGCCACACGACGACGTTGCCGACGCCGCCGTTGTCGCCGAGAAGCCACGGCTGCTCGTCCTTTTCACTGGCGGGCGCCGTGTCGTAGCAAGTCGCGCGGTCCTGGCTGGCCTGCATTTGCGCCGACAGGGCCTGGTTCTTAGCGACGACGTCGGGATCCCCCTGGATGGTTACTCTGCCCTTGAGAAGGGCGCCCGGCTTGCCGGATATGGGCTTTTTCTCGCCCCCCGCTACTCCACCGCCGACGGCGACGGCGCCGCCTGTGCCGCTCTTGAGGTCCGCAAAGTCGTCCACGGGCCGGCCGCAGCCGATCACAACCACACTAACAAGAAGCGGCGCTATTACAGCGGCGGCGACCATGAACGAGCGACGCATACGAAAACTCCCAATCGGAAGGGGTCAGGGGTCAGGGGTCAGGGG
>DATKHW010000897.1:0-9728 GCA_035546275.1 Gemmataceae bacterium | reverse complement strand
CCGGCCAGGACGCGGCGACCGCCCAGTTGCGGGAAGGGTGGAACGAGGTCCTGGCCAAGGTGGACAACATCTCCGGCCCCTGGGCGCTCTACGTGGAGTTCCGCACGGCCGACGGCGACCAGGCGCTCAAGGTGTTTTCGACCAGCACGCCGCCGCCGGCGATGGATAAGTGAGTGCATGCCGGCGCTCAGCACACCCGAACTGCTCCATCATCGGCTTCCCCGTCGTCAGCGGCTGCGACACCCCGTCCTTGCCCAGACGCGGGCCCAGCGGCGCGCAGTCAATCCTCCGCAATCTGATCAATCAGCGGCACGCCGAGGAAGTCCGCGATCTGGCCTCCCGCCTGACGCGTCCATTTCAGATCCGAATCGTTGGTCAGGTTCAGCCGATCCTGGTCGGCGTCGGCCGTCGCCAGGTTTACCTGATAGCTGACCCCGAATTGCCCCGTGGCCGTATCGACCAGCCCGCCGGGAATGAGCTGGACCGCCCATACGTTCGTCAGCGGGCGCACACCCATCAAGCCGAAGAGGCCCAGCTTCAGAAGCCCGGCTTTCCGGTCGAAACGGTTGCGGTATCGCAACGCCGCGACCTCGGACAGCAAGCCTTTCAGCAGCCCGTGCAGCACCAGCCAGGCGAGGTGCGACCCCATCAGCAACAGTCCGATCAGCGCCAACCAGGCGAGCCACGCCTGCCACGCCGCAGGCCCGAACCAGAGGAGGCAAAGGATGCAAAGCACGAAGCCCGTGATCAGCAAGGTGGGTATCCATCGCAGCCGAGAAAGCGCCGAACGCCGCTGCAGCACCAGGACGTCGGCGGCCTTCCGCACGATGCGCGCCGGCCCCCGGACCGTCGCGGATCCCGCGGGCAGCGGCGATCGGTCCAGCAACTCCAGCGGGTTGGCCGCCCGTTCGCCGGCGCCGGGCTGCGCCGCGGTGGGCGTGAGGCTTTCCGCCCCTAGCAGCGGAACGCCGAGGAACGACGCCAGGCGTTCCGCCGTCCGCCTCACCAGCGCAAAGTCCGCGTCCCGGATGAGGGTGAGTCGCGGCTCGTCCGAATCGTCGAGCAGCAGGTTCAGCCGGTATTGCGGGTTGTCCACGTCCTCCACGTGCTTGACGGCCTCCACGGTCTTCACCGATTCGAGGGGCCGCGGCGGCCTTCGACGGCCCAACCCGCGAAGCGTCAGCTCGCCGCGCCCGCGGTCAAAGCGGGCCTGGGGCGGCGGCAGAAAGAGGAACATAAGCAGCGGGATGAAGCAGACCAAGCCAGTCACAACCAAGAAGACGGACAAGAGTTTGGGCAAGACCGCAGGCAAGCCCGGGACTACAGGCAGGCCCCAGAGGCTGTGCAGGCCCCAGAGGCCGAACAGCACCAAGACCAACGGCGCGGACAATCCGTAGCCCCAGAAGACGAGCGGCCAGCGCGTGCGGAGGACGAGGAGGTCCGGGCTGGGCTCGACCACCACCGGGAAGAAAATCGCCGAGACACGGGCCGCTTTCGCCGGCTTCTCGGCCGGAGCTTCCGCTGCCGCTGCCGGCTTGGGGGCGCTGTCCAACACCGGCACGCCGAGAAAGTCCGCGACCGTCCGCGCCATGGACCGCGCCGTCTCGGCGTCGCATGTGAGGACGTTGAGCCGCCGTTCGGCGGGGTCGTCGAGGATCAGGTTCATCTGGTACAGCGTCAGGAAATGAACTCCGAATTGAGGGTTGAAGTGCTTGCGCGTCTGCATCACCTGGACCCCGAGGACCGACGCCAACGGCCGCCGGCCGCGCAGGCCCCACCATCCCAGCGTCAGCGTCTGCATAGCTTTGTCGAACCTGACGCGCGGCAGGAGGATGGTGCGGCCCCAAAACCAGCAGATTACGCCTGGGAGGACGAGAGTGGGCAAGCACACCAGGACCAACGCGAAATCCCCCCGCAGGGCCGCGACGAAGCAGATAACCGCGCCCGCCACGACGACCAGCGCGCACACCGCTGCCATGATCAGGACGGCGAGCATGGGCCCCCCCAACGCCATGCGCAGGATGAGGTGGTCCGGCCTCTGCAAGAGCCGAGGGCGCCCTGGCACGGTCGCCGGTCCCGCCGGCACGGGCGAGTCGTCGGCCGGCACGTCGCGCCCGTCGTATCCCAGCGGCTCGTCGGTGGGCGGTTCGCTCATGGGAGATTCTGTTGGTCGCGGATTGGTTCGTTCCTCCATTCTACGACCCCAATGTCCTCTCACCCAAACACCTCCGTCACCGGCTTCCCCGTCGTCAGCGGCTGCGACACAGCGTTCGTGTCCACCCAGCCCGGCGCCGCGGCGGTATAATCCCTGTATGGCCAAACCCCCACGCGCCGCGCGCAA
The DNA here is from genome assembly GCA_035546275.1 of Gemmataceae bacterium. GTDB lineage: Bacteria > Planctomycetota > Planctomycetia > Gemmatales > Gemmataceae > UBA4732. The sequence goes on along the minus strand of DATKHW010000897.1, from coordinate 7,387 downwards.
GCCGGCCGACGAACGCTGGTATCGCGGGCCGGACGTGCCCCGCCGTCTCATTCGCCGCTTCGCGCGCGAGGTGGCGGAGCGCTTCCAGCCTGACAAGATCATCCTGTTCGGCTCGCAGGCCTACGGCACGCCGCACGCCGACAGCGATGTGGACATCCTCGTCATCATGCCCGCCCGCAATGAACTCGACCAGGCCGTGCGCATCCGCCTGGCCATCGACTATAATTTCCCCCTCGACCTCCTTGTCCGAACGCCGAAGAACATGGCCTGGCGACTGGCCGAAGGCGATTCGTTCCTCCGCGAGATCACGTCGAAGGGCAAGGTCCTCTATGAAAAGGCTGACGAGGGAATGGGTGCAAAAGGCCGAGGTGGACTACCGCGTCGCCCGAAAGCTCGCCGCCAGCCGCCCGCCGATGAATGATCCGGTTTGCTTCAGCTGCCAACAGCTATTGGAAAAGTATCTGAAAGCCCTACTGGAAGAGTTGGGGCTGACCATCCCTCGCACGCACGACCTGGAAGACCTTCTCGATCGGCTGCTGCCGGCTTACCCCCAACTGCGATGGCTGCGGCGCGGCTGCAAGTTCCTGATTCAATTCGCCGTCGATCCCCGCTATCCCGGCTTCCACGCCTCCAAGCGTCAGGCCGCGGCGGCATTGCGCTGGGCCGAACTCGGGCGGGATGCGGCGCGAGCGATCCTCGGCTTTCCCCGGCGGCGGAAGGCGTCGCCTTGAGGCTCGCGGCCGCTTACCCAAACACCTCCATCACCGGCTTCCCCGTCGTCAACGGCTGCGACACGCCGTCCTTGCCCAATCGCGGATCGAGCGGCACGCCCAGCGCGTGGTAGATCGTCGCGCTCAGATCCTGCGGCCGCACCGGCCGGTCCTTCACGCTCGAGGCCGTTTTGTCCGTCTCGCCGTACACCTGGCCGCCGCGGACGCCGCCGCCGGCCAGGATCGCCGACCAGCACTGCGGCCAGTGCTGCCGGCCGGGGAACTGGCCGTTGATGATGTTCGGCGTCCGGCCGAATTCGCCCATGCACACCACCAGCGTGCTGTCCAGCATTCCGCGATCTTTCAAGTCCGTCAGCAGCGCCGACAGCCCCTCGTCCAGCCGCGGCAGGCAGAAGCCCATGCCGTAAGAGCCGCTGCCGAACGCGCTGCCCATGCCCATGTTGCTGCCGTGCATGTCCCAGCTGGAGGCGGGCGGACCGCCCAGCTTCTCGTCGGGCGCCTTGCCCGTCCAGCCGTTGACCATCACGAAGCCGACGCCCGATTCCACCAGGCGCCGCGCCAGGAGCAGGTTCTGACCCAGCGGATGCCGGCCGTAGCGGTCGCGCAGCTTCGGGTCCTCACGGTCTACGTCGAACGCCCGCCGGGCCGATTCGGAAGCGGCCAGCTCGAAGGCCCGGCGCTGCACGTCCTGCCACTGGTCCGCGCCGCTCGCGGATGGATTCAGGCGCTCCAGCAATTGGCTGCGTCCCTCCAAGCGCTGCGGCGTCAGGTCGGGCGAGCCGAGCAGCTCGGACGGCGGCTTGAAATTCGGCGTCGAGGGATTGTTCTCGGCCGTGCCGACGAACAGCGGGGCGTAGGGAGAGCCGAGGTAGCCGCCCGTGGCGATGTTCGGAGCGCAAAATACCGGATCGCCGATGCATTTAATCAGCCAGACGTAGGACGCGACGCTCCGCTGGCTGGGCCGCAGCTTGGCCAGGACGGAGCCGATGTACGGGGCGTCGGCCGGGGCGCCGGCCACGCCGCTCAGCAGGTTGTGCATCGCGTCGAAGTGGTTGCTGATCGGCCCGGCGTGCGACATCGACCGAATCAGACAAAAGAGATGGGCCTGATCCGCCAGCCGGGTGTGCAGCTCGCTGATCCTCATGCCGGGGACGGTGGTGGCGATCGGCGCATAGGGTCCGCGAATCTCGGCGGGGGCGGACGGCTTGAGGTCCCACGTGTCGATGTGGCTGGGGCCGCCGCAGAGCAAGATGAAGATGCACGACTTGGCGGAGCCGTCGCGCGGCGCGTCGTCCATGCGGGCCGCCACGAGGCCGGGCAGACTCAGGTTCAGCAGACCGGCGCCGCCGAGCTGGAGCAGCCGGCGGCGGGAGAGGCGGGTGGTGCTCATCGGGTTCCTCCGGAGGGCGGCGCCCCGACCGGACGGCCGGGACGCCAATCGACAGGATACACCACGGCGCGGGGTGGACCGCAAGAAAAAAACGCGGAAGGGGGAAAGGGGATTTTGCAGATTTGCATCGGAGCAATCTACGACGGCGCCTTTTCCTTGCGGCCTTCCGGCTTGACGGCGGTCACGAGATGGACGGCCGCCCAGGGACCGCCCCACCAAAAGCGCCATCCCAGCCGACGGCGGACGACGTTGCTCATGCCGATCTGGATCAGGCGCGTCCGGTATTGCCGCGTGCCCCGAATGTCGGCGATCGCCAACCGCCCGCCGGGACGCAGCACCCGGGCCGCTTCGTCAATCGCCTTGTCCCGGCCGACCCGTCCGTGGCTATTGTGAATCGCCAAACTGGACAGCACCAGATCGAACCCGTCGTCCGCCAGGGGCAAGGCGGTCATGTCGGCGGTGTGCAGCTCCCCACGATCGGCGACCCCTTCGGCGACGGCGTTGCGCTGCGTGGCGACGGCGGCGTTGCCCGACTGATCGCCGCGCTTCCACAGGTCCACGCCCACCGCCCGGCCGGTGGTCAGGCGCTGAGCGGCCATCAGCAGGACGGCGCCCCGTCCATAGCCCAGGTCCAAGATGCGCTCGTCGCCGCGCAGATTCAGCTGGTCGAGCAGGTCCGCCCAGATCACGAACTTGCCTCGGAGCGTGGTGTAGAGGACCGAGTTGGTCAAGGCCAGCAAGAACACGGCCGGAGCGATCGGCCAGAGCCGGCCGTCGATCGCATTGAGGACGGCGCTGACGACGTTGAAGGCGGTCACGACGACGACGAACGCGACCCAATAGGGGGCGTCGATCCCATAAGAACCTTGCCGTCGGGGAGTCGCGCATTGCGTCATGGGGTCCCTCGGTCGACTGGAGAATAGGGAATGACGCCGGAAGACGTTTTACACGTTCCGCATTTCAGCCGACAGGTGGGGCGGGCGCCTATCCCCTACCATCCGCCGTCGCGCCGAAATGGCGTCACGCGGCACCAAGAAGAGTGCCGCTGCGACGGCAAGGCCGTAAACTCAACGCGGGACGTCCCGACAGCCTCACACCCGCAGAGGACTCCGTCGATGCCCGAAGACCTGGCGCACATCTTCGCTCTGAGCGACTTCCCGCGCGTCGAAACCCGGGCGATCGCCGGCCGACTCGTGGCGGTCGTGGACGACGTGTACCGGCAGCCCGACCTGGCCCGCCGGTTCGCTCTGGGGCTGGACTTCGACCGCAAGGCCGGCATGTATCCCGGACGCCTGGCCGGCGTCGCCGGACCTGTCGAATCCCTTCTCCGCCTGGTCAACGGCCTGGTCCCCGACAGCACCGGGCGCTCTCTGGCGATCCACCCCGATTACTGCGACCGGCTCACCTTCGCCGTACTCAGCCAGCCCGGCCCCGATCTTCGTCCGCTCCAGCGCCAGCCGCACTTCGACGGCTTCTGCGACTTCGCGGCCGTCCTCTACCTTTCTCGGCCCGAGGACTGCCAGGGCGGCACGTCCTTCTGGCGCCATCGCCGCACCGGCCTGGAATATGCTCCCTGCCGCGGCGATCTCCGCTCCGCGGCCTTGCTCGAGTCGTTCGCGGCCCGCGACGAATGGCAGCTCATCAGCATGATGATGAAAGACGGGCTGGCCGAGGTGGGCGGCGGCTACCTCACCGAGTCGAACGGCCGCTGGGAGCGGCTGGACGTGGTCGAAATGCACTGCAACCGTCTGCTGCTGTACGACGCCCGGCTGTTTCACAGCGCCCACGTCCCCCGTCCCGAGTGGCGCCCCGATCCGGAGCGGCCGCGCCTCACGCAGAACCTATATCTCAACCGAGGCTGAGAAGGTCGGCGATTCCGCCATGGGAACATCACGGGTCCCTGTTGGGATCATTTAGAGGCACTCAGGCACTCAAAAAGGTGGCTGGAACTCTAATATCACAGTTCCAGCCGCCTTTTTGTGAGTGCCTCTTACGGAGCCTCCTTCGCCAGGGCCTCCTTTCGCCGCCGCCCTAGTCCCTCATAGGTTCAAACATTTCCCGAAAGGCCTTCAAAGCGGCTGAGTGGTAGATCGTCGCGTGTTTCTCCTCGGGCATCTTGACGTAATGCCAATGGAGGCCCTTCGGGGCATCTTTGGCAAGGGCGTCCACAAACCGTTGCGTAAGCCCCGGAACCCATTCTTCGGAACTGCACGCAATGTACAGCGCCACTTTCAAATCGGGCCGGGCGCGCAACTTCTCGCGGCAGCACGATCGCGTGATGCCATTCACCTCCTGGCCGCGCGGAGTGCGGGATGAGCAAGGGGCATCGTATCTAGGATATCCTGGTTGTCTTTTTATACGATCTCCCGTTTTTCTTCTCTTGCCCCCAGAAACAGGGGATCAGCCTACCGGTCCGCCGGGCGTAGCCCTCGTACTCCTGGCTGAACCTCTCCCTCAGCAGTTGCTCCTCCGAGGCCGCTTGAATAAGTATCCCCAGGAGCGATGCCGGCCAGAGGAGCCACAGGCAAACATTCAGCGAGGCGACGCCGCTCCCGAGCAACAGGGCGAGATACCCCGCATACACGGGATGGCGGACGAACCGGTAAGGGCCGCTTTCGATGAGGGCGTGGTCCTCCCGGACGGCCGCCTCGTGCATCATCAGTCGGCCCAGCAGCAGCGAGGCCCAGACCAGCAGCACCGCCCCTGCCAGGCCGACGGCCAACCCGACGACGCGCACCGGCAGCCAACCCGCCTCGACCTCGCCGAAGCGCAGGGCAATCACGGCCGGGGGAAGCAGCCATTCGGCCGGCAGCAAGACGACCGGGACGTACCAGCGCCAACCCTTGATCCGGGACAGCCTCGGCGACGGCTTGAGCCCGCGGCGCAGCAGCGCCAGCACCGCGACCACGGGGCCGACTGCAAACAAGGCCAGGGATGACAGCCGCAGTGCGTCACTCATGCGTCGAAGCGGCCGCTTCCTCCCTCGCCGAACGCTACGCCCAGCAGCCGGCCCAAGCGGGCGAAAATAGCATGCCGCGCGCCGGCGTCATTCGCGCGGCCGGTCTCCTGCAGGAACTTGTTCGGCCCGAATACCTTGAGGATCCCATTGGCCGCTGGACTTGGGCGCCGTCTGCGCGAGCTTCGGCTCGGGATTCCGGCCGATCCCCGCCGCTGCTCCATCCGGCCGGAATAGGCCGCGGACGACGCCGAGGATTTGCTCATCGCATGGCTTGCCTTCGGCGGCGCCGCCAACGGCCACGATCGCGCGGTAAAGCAGACGCTTGGTCGATGGGTCCGCCGCTTGAAAAGCCTCCAGGACCGCCTTGATCGTTTCGCCCGAGGCGTCCACCATGCCAAGCCACTCAGCTAGACCCCCGACGAGCCGTTCATCGGCGGCGGGCCGGAGCAAGCGCTCCATCTCGTCAACCGACAGGCCACGCGCCAACATCGCTTGCTTCAAGGCGGTCGCCGCTTCTACCCTGCGGACCATTAGCCAGGCGAAAGCCAGGGCGCAGGCGATCGCGGTGATGGTGATCGAAGCGAAGAAGAGGAACCAGAAGTCGCCAAGCAGTCCATTCATTGGCCGTCGTCCTTCCCGCAGCGAGTTGACGGAGCGCCTCAAGTCGCCTCAGAGGGTGATTCGTGGTGGAGTCATGGGTATTTTCATGACTCTGAAAGCCGCACGTGCAGGGATATCGGCGCGCGCGGCCGAACGCCACGCTCAGCCGGGGCCGGACCGCAGAGACGCAAAGCGCCAAGAAAGCCGCCATGCTCCGCCGTCGGCTGCAGCGAATGGACCCGATTCAGTTATCTTAAATGTCCCCTTTTCCCGCTTGTGAGCTGGTCGAGCAAGAGAGCGACGTCACCGCCGGCGCCGCCCCTGTTAGTCTGCATCAAGAACCTGATCTACGCCAAGTTGGAATCCCTGGAGCAAGGATGATCGGGCGAGTGTGCCGCGAGCAAAACTGCCGTGCCGGCGGTAGCGCTTCTTGTTCAGGACCAGGACGAGGATGGTTTCGTTCGAGGGAGTCACAATCCAGTATTCCGCGACGCCGGCCGCAGCGTAATCCTGGCGCTTCGAGACCAGGTCGCGCTCCGGCTTATCGGGGCCGACGACTTCCACGATCAGGTCGGCGCCGGTCCAGAATCGGCTCTGCCGACGCCGATCCGAGGCCGAAAGGAGGAGCAGCAAATCGGGTTCGCGGAATTTGCCTTTGCAGATACGCAGTCGCAGAGGAGCGATGCGCACCTTCCCCCCAAGCGGCTTGAGGAAGGCGTCAAATGCGTACAGCAAGAACTGCACAATTGCTTGATGATAGTCGGTCGGCATAGGGAGGAGTTCCAGGAAGCCGTCCGTGAATTCAACCAAACGCGTGGTGTGGTCGGTCAACGAAAGGTATTCCTCTTCGGTCCAGCTCCCTTGTCGATCAAGGATGTCCAGGAGACGTTCCGGGGAAGCGAGGAGTCCCTTGGTTGTCATATTTTGGCTCGCAAAAATCCGTTACAAGAGGACAATACAAACAAGAGAAGCGGACGCCCGTCATTGTTTCGGTTGATTTATTGTGTGTAACTTATGGACTGTCCTGCTTTGCTGAAACAATGAGTGGCGTCCCCTTTTCTTGTCCTAAATGTCCCTTTTTTCCGCTCGTACTACCCGCCGCGTCGCGCAAGGAAGCCCTCGATGTCGGCGACGCCCAAGCGCCACTCGGAGATCGGGGTACCGTCCCCACTGGTCGCCTGGCGCTCCCAAATCAGTTGATACGGCGCCGCCTGCCAGTCGGTCAACCCTTCCAGCCGCTCGGGGATGAGCAGCTGCTCCTGCACGATGACTGTCTTCCCCTCGCGCCACATTACCCACCAGAACTGAAAAGCCGCGGTGAAGAAAGCCGCCCGTGCCGCGGGACTTACTAGCCGCTGGGCCGCATCGATCCACTGGCGCTCGTAGTCGGCTCGCTGCCATGGGCCGAGCGGCGCGAGAAAGTCCTCTGCGTATGCGCCGAGCTGGACGCTGCCCCACAATCCCACCCATCCGTCCGGTTGTTCCTCCGGTGCGTCGCTCACAAAGGTAATGTCGAACATCGCAGGGGTCCGCCCAGAGCGGCACTCTTCGGCGCCGAATCATTGATTACCTTGCATTATGCTTGGTAATCCTACCCGATTTCCTCCTCCACGCCACCAAAATTCCGCGTCCGGCGCCGTCGGGTCTCGACCTCGCTTCCCGGCGGCCCCGTCGCCGCTTCCCTTTCAGACTCCAGCGGTTGCGGCG
>DATKHW010000896.1:0-2262 GCA_035546275.1 Gemmataceae bacterium | reverse complement strand
CTGTTGACCAACGGGCCGGACGGTGTGCTCCGTTGGCCGGTCCAGGTTGGCATTCCGACGGCGGAGCTGGTGCGCGTCGGTCCCCCGCAAAAGCTCGCGTTGCCAGGCTCGGACTGTAAGATTGCACGCAGCAAGGACGGCCGAGTGATTGCGACCGCTCAGCACAATATGGGCAGCTGGATTCTTCACCCGGATGGCTCGGACCAACCAATCCGGCTCGGGCCTACGAACGTGGACGTACGGTACGTCGCGGTCAGCCCCGACGGCCGTCTGGTGGCCGCCGCCAGCCACGTCGGGGCGCCGGTCCAGGTGTGGCGACTGGATAGCAGCAAGCCGGAGAGCGGCAAGTTGGAGGCGGAATTGCCCGGGATAGCCTTCATGGTCGGTTTCAGTCCCGACGGTAAATGGCTGGCGACCAGCATGCCTGACTGCTGTTTGTGGGCGGTCGATTCCTGGCAGCCGGGTCCGCACATTGGCGCCGGGACGGCCTTGGCCTTTTCCCCGGATGGGAAACTCCTGGCGCTGGAGACCAGCCAGGGCGTCGTGCGGCTGGTCGATCCGGAAACGGGCCGGGAGTATGCGCGGCTGGAGGATCCCAACCGCCTTCAGGACCGCGCCAAGGAAATGAGCTTCAGCCCGGACGGCACGCAGCTGGTAATGACCAACGACGACAGCCAGTCGATCCACGTCTGGGACCTGCGCGCGATCCGGGAACGGTTGGCCAAGATGGGACTGGATTGGCGCCTGCCGCCGTACCCGCCGGCGCCGGAGGCCAAGGTTCTGCAGCCACTCGAAATCCAGGTCGAACTCGACGACCCGGCTCCGTCGAAGCAGGACGGAAAATAGATCACGCGGCCGACTGTCGCCCCGGCATACCTGGGGCCTCGCAACTTCCCTGATTCTGAGCAAAGCGGCCGGTGAGTCCCAACCGCGAAGAAGGGCGCTCACCGGCCCAGCATCGCCCCGGCGCTCAGTCTGCGCGCCGGGGACGACGAGCCTTTCGCGGCATCGCAGACTGCTCCCCAACAGGTTGGCGCCCGCCGAAGGGCTACGAATCACGGTCTCTCTCGGTGTGGGGTGTTCCCCACCGAGCGTATTCCCAGTCCCTGTGACGAAGGAGTTACACCATGTCTCGATTCTCTGTGATCCGGTGGTTGCAGGCGGCGCCCCGGAAGTTCCGAGGTCCGCCGAGGACTCGCCATCCCCGGCAATGCCCCCCCGCGAATTCGCATCCGCCCGCCTGAAGGCGTTGGAAGACCGGCTCAGGCCCAGCACCTTCACCGTCACTAACCTCGCCGACAGCGGCCCCGGCTCGCTGCGGGCGGCGATCACGGCCGCCAACGCCCACCCCGGCGCCGACGCGATCGACTTCGCTCACGGACTGCATGGGACCATCGGCCTCACCAGCGGCCAGCTGAGCATCACCGACAACCTGAGCATCGCCGGCCCGGGCGAGAACAAGCTGACCGTCAGCGGCAGCAACGACGACTTGTTCCCGTGAGCTCGGCTTCCCGGAAAAGCAAAAACGCCGGCGGGGGGAACGGTTGTTCTCCTCGCCGGCGCATTGCTGTTCCGCCGAGGCTCGCCGCGGTCGGCCCCGCTTCTCTCCCGCCGGCGATTGCGGCGGGCCGCCGGGTCGGTTACTCTGGCGGCATGAACGACGTTACCCAGGCGCTGGACGCGATCGCGCGCGGCGAGCCGCAGGCGGCCGATCGGCTGCTGCCGCTGGTCTACGACGAGCTGCGCCGCCTGGCCGCGCAGAAGCTGGTTCAGGAAAAGGCGGGCCAGACGCTGCAAGCGACCGCTCTTGTCCATGAAGCGTATCTGCGGCTCGTCGGCGCCGAGCCGGATCAACCCTGGAACGGCCGAGGCCATTTCTTCGCCGCCGCCGCCGAGGCCATGCGGCGCATCCTCGTGGAAAAGGCCCGTCGCAAACGCCGGCTGCGTCACGGCGGCGACCGGCGGCGCGTCGAGCTGGACGCCGTCGAGCGGCCCTCCGACGTTCCCTCCGACGACATTTTGGCTCTCGATGAAGCGCTGGATCAGCTGGCCGTACAGGAACCGACGGCCGTGGAGGTGGTGAAGCTGCGGTACTTCGCCGGCCTCACGATCGCGGAGACGGCGGCCGCTCTCGGCCTGTCGGTGCGCACGGCCAACCGCCACTGGGCCTTCGCCCGCGCCTGGCTGTATCGGCGGCTGCATTGCGAGCCAGGGGTCAGGGGACAGGGGTCAGCAACAAAACCCCTGACCCCTGACCCCTGA
>DATKHW010000895.1:0-9688 GCA_035546275.1 Gemmataceae bacterium | reverse complement strand
TCCTTGCCGTAAAAAGCGGGATTGCCGGGGCCGTCGAAGTAGCTCACCCTGTAGGCGAACCTCGCTCCCGGCGGCCCCTCGACGCGAATCTTCGGCTGTTTCGGTGGGGCCGTGGACGAATGGCATCCTAGCACGCCGGCGACTAGAAGGACGGCCGGCAACAAGGGCGCGCCGGCGCGACAGCAGCCTTGGAGCGTGAGACGACGCATGACATTAACCCCAAGTGTGGGTGCTTTCCTGCCGAACCAGTGATTCCATCTATCCACGCCTGGTAATGCTACCCGATTTCCTCCCCCACGCAACCAAAATTCCGCATGCAAACCCCCTTTTTCCGGCCCTCCGTCCCGGCTACACCATTGCTGCTTCCCTTGTGCTATCAAGCAATTACAGCGCCGCAATAGAATCCTCGTATCGGCATACTGAATTTTTGTTGACTATTCCGCCTTCCCGTGGTAGCTGGTAACGAATCGCCGATTCCGGCCCGACGCAGGATATTCGGTTACCCGTGCCGGCCAGCCGTGATAATCGGCGTCCCCCTCGGGAGGAATCGGCCGTGAAGCTGCTGGACGAAGTCCGCCATGTCGCCCGCCTGCGCCGACTGGCCCTGGAAACCGAGCGCTGCTACGTCCGCTGGGTCGAACAGTACATCCGCTTCCACAAGACGGCGGACGGCTTCCGCCATCCCAACACTATGAGCGCCGCGGAGGTCGAGCGCTTCCTCACCTTCCTCGCCGTCCAACGCCGCGTTTCCGCAAGTACCCAGAACCAGGCCTTCTCCGCCCTCCTTTTCCTCTACCGCGACGTGCTGCACCTCGACCTCGGCGACGTGGACGCCCTCCGCGCCCACCGGAATCGCCGGCTGCCCGTGGTTCTGACGCGCGAGGAGGTGAGTCGTCTCCTGTCGGGGCTGGACGCCCTGCCCACGCACGAGCCGTATGGCTTGATGGCCCGCCTGATGTACGGCGCCGGCCTCCGGCTGATGGAGTGCTGCCGGCTCCGCGTCAAGGACGTGGACCCCAAGCGGGGCCAAATTGTCGTGCGCCAGGGCAAGGGGGACAAGGACCGCGTCGTCATGCTGCCGGCCACGGTTGCCGACGCGGTCGCCGAGCAAATCCGATGGCGCCTGGCCTTGCACGAAAAGGATCGTGCCAGACGGGAAGGCTGGGTCGAATTGCCCGATGCGCTGGATCGCAAATATCCCGAGGCCCCGTTTTCGCCGGGTTGGCAATACCTTTTCGCCTCCCGCCAACTGTCCCACGATCCGCGCAGCGGCCGTCGGGGCCGCTGGCACGTCTACCCCGGCGCCGTACAGCGCGCCGTATGGACCGTGGTGCGGTCGCTGGGGTGGACCAAGCGCGTCGGCTGCCATACGCTCCGGCACAGCTTCGCCACACACCTGCTGGAAGCGGATCACGACATCCGCACCGTGCAGGAGCTGCTCGGCCACGCCGACGTCAGCACGACGATGATCTATACTCATGTCACGACAAATGGCGCGGCGGGCGCGGTAAGTCCGCTGGATCGGTTGGGACTGGCCGTGGGCCCCGCGCAAGCAGGCCGGGCTGCAAACACGGGTTGATCCGCCTCCATTGGCGCCCATCGGCGTCCATATTCTTCTTAGAGGATCGCACTAGAAGTGGTATAATCCAGGGGGTGAGTACGGATCGACCGCCTCTTGGAGGACCGCCCATGCCGCCCGCCGCGCCATTCGGAATCAAGCTCCTTACCGCCTCTGCTTTGTTCAGCCGCACCGCGCGGCGGCCGCGCCGGACGACGCCAGCGAGCGTCTGCAAGGGTAAGACCGACAGACCCCTGTCACGCGCACGTGTCGGCCTTGTCGGCCTTGCCGGCGGAGGCTCACGGGCGCCCGAACCGGAGATCGGGAACGAGGAAACATCGTCTCCAACGTCGCTCGGAACGCCCCATCGGCGCGTATCCCGGTTCGTCGCGGGGTCACGATTTCTCCGTGTAAAAGGCGATCACCGCCCGCACCGCCCGCCGCCACTGGGCCAGCCGCCGTTCGCGCTCCGCCGCCGACAGCGTCGGCGTGAATGTGCGGGCGTTCTCGGCCAAACGGCGAAGCCCATCCAGATCGGGCCAGACGCCGGCCTTCCATCCCGCCAGGAACGCGGCGCCGCGAGCCGTCGCCTCGCTGTGCGGCGTCTGCACGACCGGCAGGCCCAATACGTCGGCCTGACATTGCAGGAACCACGCATTCCGCGCCATGCCGCCGTCCACCCGCAGGCTTGCCAGCGGCCGGCCTCCATCGTCGGCGACCGCCGCGATCAGGTCGGCGACCTGATACGCCACGCCCTCCAGCACCGCCCGGCCGAGGTCCGCCGCCGTCGTGCCGCGCGTCAGGCCGAACAGCACGCCGCGCGCTTCCGGCACCCAGTGCGGCGCCCCCAGACCCACGAAACCCGGGACGAACACCACCGGCTGCTCCGGATCGGATCGCCGGGCCAGCTCCTCCACGGCCGGCGCCTGGTCGAACAGCCGCAGCCCGTCGCGCAGCCATTGCACCGCCGCCCCAGCCACAAAAACGCTCCCTTCCAGGGCGTATTGCAACGGCCCGGCCCCGGTCGCCGCCAGCGTCGTCAGCAGCCGATGGCGCGAAGCACGCAGAACGGCTCCGGTATGTTGCAGAAAAAACGCGCCTGTGCCATAGGTGCATTTCGCCTCGCCCTCCGCGAAGCAGCACTGGCCGAACAGCGCCGCTTGCTGATCGCCCGCCGCTCCGAGGATCGGCAGCCCGTCCGGCAGAAAATCGAGGCCGTGCGTCGCGCCGAAATCGGCCGCGCTGGGTCGCACCTCCGGCAAGAGCGCGGCCGGCACGTCGAAATAACGGCACAAGTCCTCGTCCCAGGCGCCGGTGCGGATGTTCAGCAGCAAGGTGCGCGACGCGTTGGTCGCATCGGTGCCATGGAACCGGCCGCCGGTCAGCCGCCACAAAAGAAAACTGTCGATGGTGCCGCATGCCAGCTGACCGGCAGCTGCGCGGACACGCACCGAGGCGTCCTGCGACAGCAGCCAATGGAATTTGGTCGCAGAGAAATAGGGATCGAGGATGAGGCCGGTCCGCTCGGCGATCCACGGCTCGTCGGTCTGGTGCTGTCGGCAGAATTCGGCCGTGCGGCGGTCCTGCCAGACAATGGCCGGCGCGACCGATTTGCCGCCGGCGCGTTCCCACAGCACGACCGTCTCGCGCTGATTGGTCAGGCCGATCGCGGTCAGCCGTTGCGCCTCGATACCCGCCTGGGCGAGCGCTTGGGGAACCGTTTCGCGCACGGAGGCCCAGATTTCCTCGGCGTCATGCTCCACCCAGCCGGGCCGCGGGTAGTGCTGCGTCAGCTCGCGGGAGGCGGCGCCCAGGACGCGGCCGGCGGCGTCGCAGACCACGGCGCGGGTGCTGGTGGTGCCCTGATCGACGGCCAGGAGAGCGGCGGTCTTCATCGGTTGAGTCCCCAGCGCCGGCGTCGCGCACTGCGCGAAAAGATGACCTATAGTTCCAGGCAAGGGCGTTTCCCGCCCCTGTCAGATTGCCACAGGCCGCCGCTCGCTGCAAGCGCATCGCTGTCGCTGCATCAGGACGCGCCGGCGGCCGCAGGGAACACCGAATGGATCTCTCCCTCGCCTTTCAGGTGATGTAAGCATGGCGATGGTTTGTCCCCAATGCGCCGCTTCCTACGAGCAACGGCTGCAATGCCCCACCTGCGGCGTCCGCCTTCTCTATGATTTCCGCGGTCAAAAAACCAAGACCGTCAAGCCAGTGACTCGCTGGCAGCAGACGCCGTGGGGCCGCATCGTCATCGGACTGGTGCTGGCGCAGGGTCTTTACTTCGGTTTGCAGCACGCGCTCCTGGGTCTGTTGGAGATGCTGAACAATCAGGGGCTGGTCAAATGGACCTGGACCAGCGTTTCTGGGTTGGTGTTCTTACAGATCTTGCAAATCCTCAGTCTGGCGGCTGGCTGCGTTTTGGCCGGCGGCGGCCAGCAGCGCGGCGTGATGCTGGGCGCTCTGGTCGGCGTCTGGAATGGCGTACTGTCCGTTCTGCTGGATCCGCTGTTGCACCCCAACTTCGTGCCGGCAGGATTGACCATGCTCACGCTGGTCGGCGTGCCGCTGCTGCACATCGCCTTTGGCACGTTCGGCGGCTGGATCGGCTGCACCATCTGGCGGCCGGTGCATACGGATATGCCCGCGCTCCCCGGTCAGGCGACCCGCAAGCAGGCCGTGGCGCCGCGCCGGATGTCGCCGATCGCCGGGCGCGTGGCCTGGTTCCGCGTCCTGCTCGGCGCCGTAACGGCCGCGGCCGGTTACATGACGGCCGGCGCCGTCTTCGCCTTCCTCATTGATTTCAGCGCCGGCCGGCTGACCTCCGACGGTTGGTGGCAAGACCGCGTCGTCACGTGGGAAATCCAGGCGCTGGCCATACTCATCGGCGGCGCCGTGGCCGGCTACAACACGGGCAACGGACTTAAGCAAGGGTTGTTCGTCGGTCTGGCCGCTTCCTTCTTCCTGATGGCGATCCTGTTTGGCGTAAACCGCTCCGCACCGGAAATCGCCGTGCTTACCGTGGCCGGCTGCTTCTGCCTCTGCGCCGTCGGCGGCTGGTTCGGCGGGACTCTCTTCCCGCCAGTAAGCACCGTCAAGTCGCACCGCCTGGCGTCAGCGTCATGGCAATGAACCCGTCGACGGCCGCGGCATAGGCGGTTCTCTTGGGCCGCGGAACACGCCGATTCATATCAATCACCATCAGGCGTCTCTCCTACCTCACTCCCTGCTTCACGGAGCGATCCGATGGCGATCTCACATGGGTCGGCGGCCTGCTGGTTCGCGCTGGCGTTTTCTCTCTGCATTCCGGCCGCGGCGCTCGCCGAATCGGCGGTCGCGGCGCCGACGCCGAAGACCTACTGGGTCTACATTGGCACATACACGGGCAAAGACAGCAGCAGCAAGGGCATCTACCGCTTCGACCTCGACGCGGCGACCGGCCGCCTGTCCAACAAGACGCTGGCGGCCGAGTCGGCCAGTCCGTCGTATCTGGCGGTCGCTCCCAGCGGCAAGTTCCTCTACTCGGTCAACGAGGTTCCCGGCGGGAAGTTCGGGGCGATCAGCGCCTTCGCCCTCGATCCAAAGACCGGCGGCCTGACGTTCCTGAACCAGCAATCGTCGGTCGGCTCCGGGCCCTGCCACCTGATCGTCGATAAGGAGGGCAAGCACGTCCTCGCGGCGAACTACGGCAGCGGCAGCACGATCGTCCTGCCGATCGACGAGAAGGGCAGCATCCGCGACTACGCCACTGACTTCGTGCAGCACACCGGCAAGAGTGTGGACCCCGCCCGCCAGGAGGGGCCGCACGCCCACTGCGTCGCCCTGGACGCCGCCAACCGCTTCGCCTTCGTCTGCGACCTCGGCCTCGACAAGGTGCTTGTCTACAAGTACGACGCGGAGAAGGGCAAGATCACGCCGAACGAGCCGCCGGCCGCCGACCTCGCCCCCGGTTCCGGCCCCCGTCATATCGCCTTCACACCGGACTATAAGTACGCCTACGTCGTCAATGAGCTGAACTTGACGATCACCGGCTTCCGCTACGACGCCGATCACGGTTCGCTCAAGGAAATCCAAACGCAGTCAACGCTGCCCAAGGGGACGCCGCCGTCCGACAAGTATTCGTGCGCGGAAGTGGTCGTTCATCCCTCCGGCAAGTTTGTGTACGCCACCAACCGCGGCCAGGACACGATTGCGACGTTCGCCATCGACGCCAAGACGGGTGAGCTGACGCCGGTCGGCTGGCAGGGCGACGGGATAAAAGTGCCCCGCGGCTTCAACGTCGATCCATCGGGGACTTGGGCGGTGGCCGCCAACCAGGACGGCGACAGCATCGTGGTGTTCGCAATCGATCCCAAAACCGGCGAGCTGAAAACGACAGGCGTTAAGGCGGACGTGGGCAAGCCGGTGGACGTGCGCATCATTCCGAAACCAGAGGGATAAGGCCGAACAGCGAATTTCAATCCAGCCAGATGAATTCCTTGACCTGAAAGAGCGTGTGGGCCAGGTCGGCCCACACGGCCGGGTCCTCGGCCTGTTTACCGGCCGTTTTCGCCTGCGTTTCCAGGAAATCGAAGCAAGCCGACAACTCCGCGTCGGTCGCCGGCCTTCCGAAAGCGCCAAGATACATCCGCTGTATCCGTTGCCGGTCGGAGCCGCCTTGAGCGTTGATCCGCTTGGCCCACAACTCGGCCTGCTGATGGACGAACGAGTCGTTCATTAGGATGAGCGCCTGCGCCGGCACGTTGGACACGGTGCGGCGGCCGACGGTGGAAAACGGCGACGGCGTGTCGAAGGCCAGCATCGTGGGCGAGAGGAAATTGCGGTGAACGGCAATGTAGAGGCTGCGCCGGCCGTCGCCGTCCAGCGGGCCGTCGGCCGGCTTGCCGCGCCCCTCCAGGAACGGCGTCAGATGCACGGGGACGGATGGCCCGTGCATCTTCAGATCGAGCCGCCCGGAGACAGACAGCATGGCGTCGCGAATCGCCTCGCCTTCCAGCCGCCGCAGCCGCATTCGATGCAGCAGGAGGTTTTGCGGGTCGGCCTCATCCGCTAACGTCGGATGCGACGACATCCGGTAGGCGCTGCTGAGAACAAGCTTGCGGATCGTCTTCTTGATCGACCAGCCGTCCCGCACGAACTGGTCGGCGAGGTAATCCAGCAATTCGGGATGCGTCGGCGCTTCGCCGAGGGCGCCGAAGTTGTCCACCGACGCCACGATGCCGCGGCCGAACAGATGCGCCCAGATGCGGTTGACCATCACGCGCGGCAGGAACGGATCGAGGGCCGGATCGGTCATCTGGCGTGCCAGCTCCAGCCGGCCGCTGCCGCCGCCGGTCGTTATGGGGTTAGGCCCGGCCAGCGCCTCCAGGAATCGGCGCGGCGCCTCGTCGCCGGGCGTCTTGTAGGAGCCGCGCTTAAAGACATGTTCATCCACGCCATCGCCGTCCTGCATGGCGACGGCCAGGCGCGACTCGCGGCGAATCTTCGCGGCGACTTGCTTCTGTTCCGTCAGCGCCGCGGCCGCCGCATCCTGCATCGCCGTCACGCCGTCTTGCGGAAGCAGTTCCGGCCGCCGCAGCAGACAATCCGCCAGCGCAGCGAGATCCGCCGCCTCCGGCGTCCCGATCAGCTGATCGGCGCGGAGGCGCTTGACGGATTCTTGAAAGAGGCGCTGATATGCGGCCGCCAGGCGCTCCAGTGAAGCGGCGTCGTCGCTGGAAAGGAGATTCAGCAGAGCGCGATTGGCGTGGTCGACCGGGCCGGGTTGGGTTTCGGATTGGACCACGCGCGCCACGGCGAAATCCGATCCCTCGGCGGCAGTGAATTCCAGATGGCCGCGCCGACCTTTGTACGGCGTCAGGTCGATGGAGGCCCAATGGAGATGATCGCTGGCTGAAATGTCGGCGACGAGCTGGCCGTGCAGAGGGCCGGCGATCATCACATGCGAATTCACCGCGGCGTAAACCACGCCGGCGCCGCGGACTAGGAAGAACACCCGATCGGCGCCGACGGTGAAGGTCGGCGTGCGGATGGTGCGGCCGGCGCGGATCATCTTGCCAAGGGCGCCAGGGTCGTTTTCTGAGCCGTCGGCCGTCTTCAAGCCGTCCCATGTCCGGTCATATGCGGCGGCGCCGACCGTGCTAAGCCGCACGGTCGGATGCGCCGAGGCGCCGTCGATCTGGATGTCGCCCGGCAGTACGGGGCCAAGGCCGAACGTCGTGTCATCCGGCATCCATTCGGCGGACCGATTGAGAGCGTAATCAACCACGCTTTCCGCATCGTGGGGCAAATCCTCGTTCACCGGCGCCGGCCGCAGGACTTCCGCCAGGCGCTTCGGATCGCCGCAGCCTGCATCGCCGCACACCTTGGCCCAGGTATAGAGCGGATCGTTAGGGTCCCTTGCCGCGTCGAGCAAAGCGGCGATCCACTTACCGAGCAGGGCGGCGTCCAGGTTGCGGGCGCCGGCGATCAACGCCACGCGCTTGCGGTAGGCCTCGGTGAAGGACCCGCTCTTCGGCTCCTTTTGCGGTCCAGCCAGGATGCATTCCCGCGCCGCCAGCAAGTAATCGCCCATACGGTCCACCGTCGGCCGCAGCGCGTCAGCCGCCGCTTTGCCGAGGATCGGCCGCGCCTTGGCGCGCGCCGCCGCCAGCTCGCGTTCCACGGCACGGTTCTGTTCGATCGAATCGAAGCGCACCAGACGGTAATTGCAACTCTCCAGCAGTCCGAACAGGGCGTAATAATCCTTTTGTGAAATCGCGTCGAACTTATGATCGTGGCAGCGGGCGCAGGCGATCGTCAGGCCCAGAAACGTCTTGCCAAACACGTCGATGCGATTGTCGAAGCGGTCGGCCTGATCCTGGCTGAGGTCCACCGGCGAATGCACTTCTTCGCCAAGGAACCAAAAGCCGGTCCCGAGGATCGCCTCGTCGAAGCCATCGGTTGGGTTGAGCCGCGGCTTTTCCAGCAAATCGCCGGCGATTTGTTCCGTCACGAATTGGTCGTAAGGCACGTCGGCGTTGAGGGCGCGGATGACGTAATCGCGATACTGGTAGGCGTCGGGGATCGGGTAGTCGAATTCATGGCCGCGCGTCTCGGCGTAGCGCACCAGGTCGAGCCAATGTCTGGCCCAGCGCTCCCCGAATTGGGGCGACGCCAGCAGCCGATCAACGACTTCTTCGTAGGCGTCAGGCGAATCGTCCTTCAGGAAGGCGTCGATCTCCTCCGGCGTGGGCGGCAAACCGGTCAGATCGAACGAGACGCGGCGAAGCAGCGTGCGCTTGTCGGCGGCCCGAGCGGGCGAAAGACCCTTCTCCTCCAGTTTGGCCAAGATGAATCGGTCCACCGGATCGCGCGGCCAGGAGACGTCCTTTACCGCGGGCGGGTCAGTCCGCTGGATCGGCTTCCAGGCCCAGTGTTCCTTCTTGCGCTTTAGCAGATCGAAGATCGGTTTATCGGACGCGGCGGCGGTCGCATCGTCCTTGCCCCAGGGCGCCCCCATCTTCACCCACGCCGCCAGGTCGGCGATTGCGGCGTCGGACAATTTGCCCCCCTTGGGCATCTGCAAATCAGGGTTCTTGTAGCCGACCGCCTCAAGCAGCAAGCTCTTGTCGGGGTCGCCGGGGACGAGGCCGGGGCCGCGATCCCCGCCGGATAACAGCCGCGCACGGCTGTCTAGGCGCAGGCCGCCGCGCACCTTCTTCGCCTTGGCGGAGTGACATTCGTAGCAATGTTCGACCAAGACGGGCCGGATTTTCGCTTCGAAGAAGGCGGCGCCGTCGGCCGGGGAGTCGCCAGCACGCGCAATCTCCCCTTGGGCGCAGACCATGCACGCCGACAGCAGGAATCCGATCCGCGTCGCCAGGCTGGCCATGCAGCCACTCCCTCCTCACGGCAGCCCCGAAAACTTCCGCACCACCCATTCCACGGTCAGCAGGAACACCACCAAGCCGAAGATCGTCCATCCGGCCCATCCCTGCCACAGGACGTCTTCGTTATGCTCAATTCGCGGAGCATTTTTTGCCTTGATCTCGTCCACCAGTTCTTGCACGGTCTCGGGCGTATAAACCTTGCCGCCGCTCTTTGCCGCCAGTTGATCCAGCAGGGGTCGATTCAGCGACAGGTCTTCCATTT
>DATKHW010000894.1:0-8929 GCA_035546275.1 Gemmataceae bacterium | reverse complement strand
TGTGGCAGGGTCTGGAGACCCTGCCACAACAGGCTTGGGCTGACCGTGCACGTCCAGGCAGACGACCTCGTCGGCGCTGGTGACCGCGTAGACGTGGTCGCCGTCCACCGTCGGCGAGGAGCAGGTCCCGAGGTCCTGGTGATTGAAATACGTGGCCGGCTCCAGCTCGGTCCGTTTGGGGGTAATCAGCTGCCACAGCAGTTTGCCGGTGGCCTCGTCAAAGCATTTGACCGTGCCGCAAGCGTTGGTCGCATTGCGTTTTTCCGGGCTGAGGGCGCCGGCGTCGGCGCCGACGAAGACGCGGCCGTCGGCGACGGTCGGATTGCCGTAGGCGTAGCCGCCGAGGCGGGCGACCCACTTGACGTTCTTGGTGGTGGCGAGGTCGATCACGTCGCGGGCCGACTTTTCGCCGGGCGTGAACGAGTCGGGCAGCGATTTCTCATCCGAGATGTTGTTGCGATTGTCGGTCCCGCCCCATTGCGTCCAGTCGCCGCCGCGGGCCTCCCAGCGGCAAAACGCAACGGCGACGGCCAGGCAACCGGCCGCGACCGCGAGCCTCTTCCCCATCGAAAACCCCCGTCGCACAAGGCGTCGTTCTGAAACAAGCCGCCAGCGATTCCAGAAACATTGTTCAGCTTTATGCTAACAGCTATTAGCCGACAGCTGATAGCTGTTAGCCAAACCTGCAGGGCTTGGGACGCCGGCGCACAATGGGGGCCGCGCTCCGCGGAGTCAGACGGCCCCAAATGAGAGTTTACCGGAGGGGGATTAAAGTTCAATGAGTCGGGAGACGCCGGAATGTGTCACCCAGGCCCCGGCAGCGGCGGCGGTCCCGGCGGCGCCGGGGGTCCAGTCGGCGGCGCCAGGTTGGGCGGTGGCGGTCCTTCCGCGGCGGGGGCCGCGTCGCCGACGATAGTCGTGGTTTCTTCCTCGTGGAGCGGCGGCGTCAGCTCGGCCGACTGCAATTCCACCACTACCTTGACCTGACCGGCCTGAACGGCGCGTAAGCGGATCGTGTAGGTGGTTTCCTTGCCCGCTTCCAGGGCGGCCAGGGCCGGGAACGTCAGCTTCTGACCCAGCTGCGTCGGCCCGTTGGGGTCGTTCGGCGCCGCCGGCTGCATCTGCGGCGGCATCGTCGCCGTCAGCTGCAGGTTCCGCGCGGCGGCGGAGCCGCGGTTGTGGATATGGATCGTGTAGGTGACGATGTTGCCGATGGTAAGCGGATCCTGGTCCTTGTCGATGTCCACGCGCAGACCGGCCGCTCCCTCAAAGTGCGTTTTCGCCTCCGCATTGCCGGTGATTCCCCGGCCCGCCCGCGCCGTGACATGGACCGTGGCGTCGCCCTCGTGGGCGGCCGTCAGCTCGACGGTGAGCGTCGCCTGCTGGCCCGCCGGGGCGTCGCCCAAGAGCCAGTGAACCTGGTTCTGCTCCATCCGGCCGTTGTTGCTGGCGCCGGTCAGCTGGAAGCCGGGCGGCACGTCGGCCCGCACTTCCACGCCGGCGAGCGGCGTTCGGCCCTGGTTCGTCACCGTGATTTGATACTTCGCGGGTCGGTTAAGCAGCCGTTTCTCCGGCCCGGCGATCGTCACGTTCAATTTCGGTTCGTCCACCCGCACCGTCCACGAAGCCGTCTCGCGCAGTCCGCCGGCCGCCGTCGCCTGGGCCACGGCATCCTGGTCGCCGACTTTGGCGACGAGCACGTCGCAATCCCGCACCGCCGTCGCGCCGGGCGCCAGCCGGCCGACCTTCCACGCAGCCCGGTTCCCTTTCGGCGCCTGCTCCGTCCGCGACCAGAGCACCAGACCGTCGGGTAGGGAAATCTCCAGCTCCACCGCATCCGCTTCGGCCGTGCCGGCGTTGGCGGCGACTAGCTGCAACGAGACGACGTCCTGCGGGGCAGCCTGCTGCGGCCCCGCGATCCGCAGACGCAGCGCGGCCTGCTGGGGCGGCGCCGACGTCGGCGCGACCGGCGGCGTCGAGATCGGCGTAGCGGTGGGCGGCGTTGCGGGCGGAGCGGCCGGGCTGCCGCCGACCTGCGTATGCACCGATTCGCCATGCTCGAACTGCACGCGGGCCGTCACATCCAGATCGCCGCCGGTCGGCTTGAGCGTGAGCAGCAATTCCTTGGACGCCCCGGCCGGCAGTGTTTCCAGCTGCCAGATGATCTCTGGATCGCGGGCCGTCGGCTCCGGCGACGCTCGGACGAAAGTCGCCCCGGCGGGAACGGCCGTGCGGACCCGGACGTGATGGGCCGGCGCGCGGGACGCATTCTCGACGAGGATGCGATAATCGGCTTCCTGTCCGACAGCCGCGTTGGCGGGAGCGCGGACATGGATCGACACCGCCGGCGAAGGCGGATCGGCCGGCTCGACCGGCGGCGCGAGGAAGCCGGGCAGCCCCTCACCCCTTTCTCCGAGCGGCGGCGCCACGACGCCCGGCGCCATCGGCGGCGCCCCCACCAGCGGCGGCTCCGGCGACTCAAACGGCTGCGCCCGCACCAACGCCGGTGCGCCGATCAGCATGATCAGCATTCCCAGCAGCGCCCGTCGCATGGAACCGCGTCCGCCCATTCCGTCGTCTCCCGCGCGCGATCGACCCCCACTCGGCGGCCGGCCGCGACCCCCGATTGTCGCGTTTTCGGGCCGATTTGTCTGCCCGGATTTCCTGCTTCCAGCCGCCGGCAGCGCTTGGCCGGCCGGCGCCGCCGGCGCTTCCGGTTTGCTTGACACGATTCGCCCCTTCACCTAAACTCCGCAAATCCGGTCCGGCCCACGAAACCCCCCAGGAGAACCGCATGTCGATCCGCCGATTTACGCCGTTGGCCCTGATCGCCCTGATCGCCTTGACGCCGATGACCGCCCGGCTTCGCGCCGCGGACGATTCGACGCCGGCGGTCGCTCACATCAAGCTGACCGGCGACCTCGACGAGGCGCCCGTCGCCGCCGATTCGCTTCTGGGCGGCAGCTCGGAGAATTTCAAGAGCAAGCTCGACCGCATCAAAAAGGCGGCCAAGGACGACAACGTCAAGGCGCTCTACCTGGAAATCGACGACCTCGGCGTCGGCTGGGGCAAGATGGATGAGCTGGCAAGGGCGATCGCCGAGTTCCGCAAGACCGGCAAGAAAGTCTTCGCCTATATCGAAGGCGGCGAGGCGAAGGATTATCTCCTGGCGACCTCCTGCGACGAGATTTGCGAGCCGGAATCGGGCTGGCTGATGCTCATCGGCGTGCGGGCCGAGGTGGGGTTTTACAAGAACCTGCTCGACAAGATCGGCGTCAAGGCCGACATGCTGCGGATGGGCGACGCCAAGTCCGCCGTCGAACCGTACATCCAGGACCACATGAGCGACGCCAGCCGCAAACAGCTCGAAGGCGTCCTCAACGACTACTACGAAAACAGCATGGTCGGCCGGGTCGTCCAGAATCGGCCGGCCAAGCATTTCACGGCCGAGCAGGTGAAAAAGATCATCGACGCCGGCCCCTACACCGCCAACGCCGCCAAGGAAAAGGGCCTGATCGACCGCGTCGCCTACAAGCAGGATTTCGAGGACTCCTTCAAGAAGACGCTGAAGCTCGACAAGGCGGACATCGCCCGCAACTACGGCAGCGCCAAATCCGACGAGCTGGACCTGTCGAGTCCTTTTGCGATCTTCAAGCTCTTGGCCCCCTCCAAGGGGACCGAGTCGAGCGACAAGCCGAAGATCGCCGTGATCTATGCGACCGGCGTCATCACGTCGGGCAAGAGCAGCGGCGGCAGCCTGTTCGGCGAGGCGACGTGCGGCTCGACGACGATGATCGAGGCGATCAAGCAGGCGGAGGACGACGACACGGTCAAGGCGATCGTGCTGCGCGTGGACAGCCCCGGCGGGTCGGCTTTGGCCAGCGACCTGATGTGGAGCGAGCTGACGCGCTGCAAGAAGCCGGTGATCGCCAGCATGTCGGACACGGCGGCCAGCGGCGGCTATTACATCTGCATGGGGGCGAAGAAGATCTACGCCGAGCCGGGCACGCTGACCGGCTCGATCGGCGTCTTCGGCGGCAAGATGGCCCTGGGCGGGACCTACGAGAAGCTCGGCATCAACACGGAGGTGATTACGCGGGGCGCCAACGCCAATATCTTTTCCACGACATTCCCCTTCAGCGAGTCCGAAAAGGAGGCGATGACGGCCCTGATTCACGAGACCTACGACCAGTTCCTGAACAAGGCGATCGCCGGACGGAACGGGGCCGGCGTGAAGATGACGCGCAAGGACCTGGAGCCGATCGCAGGCGGCCGCATCTGGACCGGCCGGCAAGCGAAGGGACTGGGCCTGGTCGATGAGCTGGGCGACCTGAACGACGCCGTGGCGGCGTCGAAGAAGGCGGCCGGCTTGCCGGAAGACAAGGAGATGGAGCTGCTGATCCTGCCGAAGCCGCGCAGCTTCCTGGACGCCTTGCTGGACGCGAAGTCCGACGCCCTGGTCCCGCGGATGGCGATGCAGGAGCTGCTGCGGGAGGCGCCGGAACTGGCGCCGAAACTGAGGGCGGTGGAAGGGCTGCTGCGGATGCGCGGCGAACCGGTGTGGCTAATGGATCCGTGCCGGATCGAGGTGCGCTGAAGCGATATTCCGACGAACACGCCGCGCAAGCAAGTGTGGGATTCAAGCACTTGCTTGCGCTGCGTGCTCGTACAGAGTTCCATCATGGCGCGCTGCGAACAGGGCTATCTGTGCCACGTCTGCGGCGGCGACGTGGGAGAAATCACCGAATCCGATCTGTATTTGCGCTTCGTGCTGGGCGAGGTTCCCGCCGAGCAGTTGCACCTCTTGCCGGAGCGTCACATCCGCTGCAATCCGGCGCTGGCGCAATACATCGTCGATCCCGCCTTTCCGCCGGCGGCCTGCGAGGGGGCGTTCGCCAAGCAATACATGGACCCGGCGTTCACGGCGTCGGAGGAAGCGCGGGTGACGCGCGGCTGGCGGCGGCTGCAGGAATTGCCGACGCTGGGGGCGCCGATTACAGAGTATCCGCTGCCGGAGGTGCGCGAGGCCGCCTGCGAGGGGGGTCCGAATGCGCGCCCAGCCGACGATTCAGCGGCGGGCTGAACCTCAACGCGGCGCCGGCACTGCAAACGTTGCCGCCCACACCGCGCGATGGTACGATGCGAGGAAGGAAAAAAACCATGATCGAACTAACCGAACAGCAGCGGCTGGAGTTGAGCGCCCCGGAGCCGATCGCCATCGATCCGCAGACGCGGGAAACCTACGTCTTGGTTCGGCGGGAGACCTACGAGCGTATCAAGGCTTTGCTGGCGCTGGACGACTACGATCCCGACGAAGGCGCCGCTTACGTCAACGAGACGATGGCTGAGGACGACGCCAACGATCCCTTGCTGGAGAGCTACCAGCACTATGGGAAACCGGCATGAAACGCGGCGATGTCGTCATTGTGCCGTTTCCCTTCCAAGACAAGCCGGGCCACAAGATCCGCCCCGCGGTGGTCGTGCAAAGCGACGCCGAGAATCGGCGGCTGGCCAACACGATCCTCGCCATGATTACCGGCAATCTGGCCGACGCTGGGCGTCCAACGACCGTGCCGATTGATCCGAAGACCGCGGAGGGCGCCGGCTCGGGGCTGAGTGGCTCATCGTTGGTCAAGTGCTACAACCTGGCAACGGTCCGGCAGCCGCGCGTGTTGCAGGTCATCGGCCGCTTGTCGGATCCCGTGATGCAACGGATCAACCAGGCGCTGAAAGCGGCGCTGGAGCTACCGTAGAAGCGGCTTTGCAGATATTCGCCGCGCTTGACAAGTTGGAAAAGGATGAGTTGACGCCTATGCCTATTATTCGGAGTATCCGCTGCCGGAGGTGCGCGATGCGATGAGACGTCAAGAGACGGATGCAACCTGAATGCCTGCCTTCTTTGCCTCTGCGCGCGAGATTTCTAGCAACTTCAAGCACAGGCCGGCGGCCGCCAGGCTGGCGGTGGATAGTCTCGCCTGTGTTCGGGCCGGCTGAACACTACTCCCGTCAGTCCCAACCCAAGCACGCGCCTGGCGAGTTCCTCGCTGGCGCAGATGATAGCGTCCCCAACGGCTTTTGGGTTCGGCGAATGGGCCCATCCGATCGGGCCGAGTATAAACAGGTGATGGCCCGTGGCCCTGGAGTCGTCGAGCACGAGCTTCTCGATTTCGGTTACGCCCACAGGCGTTCGCTGGTACTCGGACTTCTCGTAGTCGAAGCAGTCCGCCACGTCGAGTAGGTTGGTGAAGTAGTATTCTCGCTTCCGGTAAAGTTTCCCCTTGTGGATGACTCTTAATTGGAAGTATTCGGCGGGTACTTTGAACTCTTCCAGGCAGTCCCGCAATTCTTTAGAAACGACGAAAACCGACCAAGCAAGAATGAAGTCGGCCGGCTCCGCTTCGGTTTCAATCTCCAACGTCGATTCAGGAAATGGCTGCGGCGCGGGCACGGCGAGGTTAGCCTTGAGACCTTTATCACATAGGTCTAGGTAGTTCGTCAAACTAGCAAGGGCCCACACGTCCGGGTTTGTGTCCGGACGCCAAATCAGGATCATGGCAGTTCTCCCACATCAGCTGTATGTCGGGCATTGCCACGTCGCTCCCTTATTCGGGTCGGCGTTCTGTAGCCAGATCCTGTGTGCGGCCAGTGCGTCACGGATCTTTGCGGCGACCGATGCCACTGCCGCGCAGAGATTGCAATCCGTAACGGCCCCACGGTTGTAATCGCGATCGAGGCCTGCCAACAAAGACTGCACGCAGACGAAGTAGTTCGGGTCGCCGCCCGTACCGCTCATGTGTCGGCCGCTGTGAAGCGGCAACCCCGTGGCCTTCGCTTCCGGCTCGAGGCTGGGAAGGCACCAGCCGTTTATCATGCCGTTGATGTCGAACCCCAATTGGGCGGCGCGCTTCAAGGCCACCGAACTACGGACCGAGCACGCGATGAGATGGTGCGCCTGATAATCCGTTTTGCACCCGCCGAGTTTGGTATTCAACAGGCCGCTCTCGCACGGGTCGAGTCGCCCCTGGCCCGCCTTGTTCTCGCAGCCGTAGTCCGTACCCGCCGTCGGGTTCGACGTGTTATGCACCAGGATGCCTTGGTCCCCAACCCGGAAGACGTGATCGTGCTCGACTTCCAGATTGTAGACTGCCTCCGGCCCGTCCCGCATCGTGTACGATTCCACCGTCGTCGTGCCGTTCAGGGTCTTGACGGTTTCTCCCGGCCGAAGCTCCCCGACCGACACCCAGTCCTGCCGATCTACGGACCAAAACAGATGGCCCGGCGTCACGCGGATGGGTTTCGACTCGCCCTTCAGTTTCAGGTCTCCCGCCCAGCCCTCGCTGTGGCGAAAGGTTCCCGTGACCATCCGCACGCCCGGATTGCCCAAGCGCCGGAAGACCAGGCAGGGTTCAACGGCCTGCACCCTCGCCCAGCCCCTCGTACCCTGCTCCGGCATGTCGAGGTAGGCGACTCCGCCGACTTCGATTCCTTGCGACAGCACCCACTCCGTCTCCCGCAGCAGCACGACCGTCACCTCGCCGCCATCTCCCTTCTTCAAGAGCAAGCCGACACGTTGGCGGACCACCCACTCGCCTTCGAGGTCGTCCACCACGGGTTCCTCGCCCCGTTCCTCAGCAGTGTATGTGAGGGCATAGTCTCCGACCTCTGTCGACGCCATCGTGGCTTCGTCCCAGATCTTGTACTGCCCGGAAACGGACATCATGCCCTGGGCTTCACCCTTGCGGGGCACGAACGGGGCTGATTCGATCGCCGCCAGTTTCCCCTCGC
Source organism: Gemmataceae bacterium (assembly GCA_035546275.1). Classification (GTDB taxonomy): domain Bacteria; phylum Planctomycetota; class Planctomycetia; order Gemmatales; family Gemmataceae; genus UBA4732. Next base: position 1,144 of record DATKHW010000894.1, on the reverse strand, counting down.
CGAACAGTTTTTCCTTGGGAAGCCGTAAGAACAAAGGCTCGCCGACGGTGAGGCCATGTACCTGCACCCACCGGGCCGGCCAGAAGAAGGCGATATGCACCCGTTTTCCTGCGGCAACGTCCACGCACACGCGAATGAGGTTATAGTGCTTGGCGTCTAGTGGAATGTCTTGGTCCCTCTGCAAGGCCTCGAGTGCCTTCCCGTACGTTCGCATCCACTCATCGGAGCGGGTCAGTGTGAGATCCGACATGACATCCCCGCCACAGTCGAACTCCACACGCACCCAAGCGTGGCCGACGGGAGGCATTCGCTCGCCGAAGTACGTCCGCACGCCGGGGCAGGAGAGCGCACTGCTCATCGGCGCGGGCTCCGTTGGAATGTTCGCGTCCCGACGGCCGCGGACGAAAGTCATGACGCGCCCTTCCCCGTCGGAGATTACCGGGGACGGTTCCACGAACGTAATGCGCCCTTCTCCGTGAACGCCGTGCCGCCGCAGATTCAGGTAAACGGGTCCCCCGATGAGTCCGCCGTGCCGTCGCAGCCATTCCCGGCTGTGCAGCACGACCACGTACACCTGCTTACCGTCTGGCTCGTCGAGGACGACATGCACTTGCTGCCAGTCCCGCTTTTCCACAGGGGGCAGGCTCTCTTCTTCTGGTTTCCGCTTTTGGCGGACGAACGTCTCAACCAGGCCTTCCCCTTGGGGGACCGTCGGGGAAGGATTGATCGCCTCGATGCGGCCTTCGCCCCGAACCTCATACTGCGGGATGCACAGCTGAATCGGTCCACCGAGAGCGACATCGCGCGACCGGAGCCACTCCCGGCTGTGGAGCACCACCGCACAAACCACGTCGCCCGTGGGTTCGACGAGGGTAACGTGGACTTGCTGCCAGTCGCGTTTCTCCAGAGGAGTGGTGATGGCGGGTCGAGGTGCGGATTGACGAGGGGCGAACGAATTGGGACTTCCGCCGTCTTGCAAAGATCTTGGAGGTGCAGCCAACTGGTTCTTGGAGGTCGCGGGCTGGATCCGGAGGCAGCAGTTCTTGTACTTCTTGCCGCTACGGCAAGGACAGAGATCGTTGCGAGAAACGCGGGTGGTAGCCATGTCCAGCGTACTCCGGCCGGGTCTGTCTGGTTTTGATTT
>DATKHW010000893.1:0-8856 GCA_035546275.1 Gemmataceae bacterium | reverse complement strand
TGCGATCACTGTGCTGCAACGCCAGGCGCTGGGCCTCGCCAGCGCTGGCCTCAATTTGGGAGGAAAGGCGTGAGCCACGCGCGGCGGGCCTCCGTGTGAATCGCGCTCACCATCCTTCCACCGTGCGTTACAATGGCTTGTGGATTTCCCTTCTTGCACACGCCGAGGCGCACTGTGGAACGCACTCCGCCCTTTGAGCATGGCCTGCTCGGCCAGATGCTCGCCGGCAAGTACAAGCTCGTCGAGCTGCAGGCCGGCGGCTGTTTCGGCGCCGTCTTCCGGGCCGAGCAGTATTTCTGCGGCCACTTGGTGCGGCCTGTCGCGGTCAAGGTGTCGCGGCAAATCGGCCTGACCACGGAAACGGCGCCGCACCTGTTCGGCGACGCCATCATGCTGGCCCGCATCCTGGCGTCCGGCGACCACGACGGCCGGCGCCACCTCGTCCACATCTTCGACATGGGCCTGCTGCCCGAGCATGAGGACCGCGCCTACATCGTCATGGAGTATGTGGAGGGAGCTCCACTCCTTTCGCACATGCGAGCGGCCGGCCGGGTCAGCGTGGCGATCGGCCTGCGCTGCATCAAGCAAATCTGCCGGGCCATGGCGCTGGTCCACGGCCAGGGGGCCGTCCACCGCGATCTGCACTCCCGCAATATCCTAGTGGATCGGCGCGGCGTGGTGCGCGTGGTGGACTTCGGCCTGGCGTCCTACGCCGACCGCCGACTCGGCTTCGCCCCCGGTGCGATGGGCACGTTCACCTACATGGCCCCGGAGACGGTCCAGGGTCGATCGACGCCGGCCTCTGACGTTTACAGCATCGGCCTCTTGATGTTCGAGTTGTTCACGGGCGGCGGTCCGCACCTCACCGCCCCCTGGTCCACAGACGATCAAAAGGATCATCGCGGTGAACACTACGAAATCAAGAAAGGGCTGCGCTTTGCGCCGCCGTCAGAGGTGCAAAACGAAATCCGCAATGATTGCCGCTGGCTGGACGGCTTGATTCTGCGCTGCCTGGAAACGGATCCCGCGCGGCGCATCGCCGACGCCGGCCAGCTGCTGGCCGCCATCGAGACGTGTGAGGCGGGCGGCGAGCTGCCGCCGCTGGAGGAGGCAAGCAGGCGGGGCGAGCCGGCTTACGCCGACCGCACACAGGCGGCGCCGCCGGCCGATGAAGCTGCCGATGTGCAGTTTCGCGAAGTCCGCCGCCTCCTCGGCTCCAAGAAATTCGATGAAGTGATCGATCGGCTGGATGTGCATCGGCCGCCGGAATGGGCGGCGCTTGACCGAAAGGGCGCCCGCACCCTGCGAACCCTGGCCCAAGCGTATCTGGGCCGCGCCGACCTGACGGCGGCGCGGGACTGTCTGGAACAGCTGCGCGACGCGCAGCGGCAGCAGGCGCTCTTGGCGCGGGCCGACTATGCGGCGGCCTTATCGGATCTGGTGAAGTGCTATCGCGGACTGGGTCTGCCGGAGCTAGCCCAGGCGTGTCAAGAAGAGGCGCGGGCGTTGCTGTAGCGGCGAACGGGGGATGCGCCATGTGGGCAAAATGCATGCGCATGGTGAAGCTGCGCATGAGCCTGCGCGAGTTCCGCCAGCTGCCGCGGAACCCGGCCTACAAGTACGAGTACATCCACGGCGAGGCCTGGTTGACGCCGCAGCCGCGCACCTATCATGCGCTGCTCGAACTGCAGCCGCCGGCAGAGCCGGACGACGGCGTGACGACGCGAGCTGTCGGCGAAAAGGATTGGACCGACTTGGTGCGCCTTTTCTCCGCGGCGTTTTGCGACCGCCCGCCGTTCCTCGGCATCGACGACCGGAAACGCCGATCGGCGGCGCGGGCCATTCTCGACCATGCCCGCAGGGGCGGCGACGGCCCGTTCATCGCTGAGGCGAGTTTCCTCGCCCATGCGCATTCCCCGGACGACCCCGCGGGCGCCATCCTCGTCACGCTGCTGCCGAAAACGGATTTAGCGGATTGGCGATCGTTCTCCTGGCCCGAGCCGCCGCCGCCTGACGCTGTCGCGCGCGGCATCGGCCGACCGCATTTGACGTGGGTCTTCGTCCATCCGTTGACCGCCGGCCACGGCGTCGGCACCGCTTTGCTCCATGCAGCTGCGCGGAGCCTGCTGGCGCTGGGCTACACCGAGTTGGCCAGCACCTTTCTGCTCGGCAATGATTCGAGTACGCTATGGCACTGGCGCAACGGCTTCCGACTGGTTGAGTCGCCGTGGTCGCTGCGGCGGCGCGGTTGATCTTGCGGCCACGCCTGGCCGAATCTGCGCACCGCTGCTATAAAACAGCTTTCCCAGCGCCCCTTTCCCTTGCAAAGCGGATCGCTTATGCCTGCAATGCTCGACTGGCGACGCGCCGCCGACGCCCGCACGGTGGTCCGTCGGGCCGCCGAGGCCTTGCGCGCCGGAGCCGTTGTCGGCTTCCCGACGGAAACCGGCTATCATCTTGCCGCCGCCGGCCTGTCGGCGGAAGCCGTCGCACGGCTGCGCCGGACGGCCGACAGTGCCCCGGCCGTGGCCGTGCGGGGTCCGGCCGAGGCGCACGATTGGGCGCCCGGCCTGTCGCCGCTTGGACGCCGGCTGATCCGCCGCTTCTGGCCCGGTCCCCTCGTACTGGAATGCCGTAAGCGCGTCGCCGAGGGCCTCGCCGGCCGCCTGTCCGAACCGATCCAGCGCGAGGTATATCCCGAGGGCCGGCTGCTGCTGCGCTGTCCCGCCCATGAGGCCGTCCGGGCGACCTTGCGCCGCCTGGCCGGTCCGCTTCTGCTGACGCCGGCGCCTGGACCCGCCGAGGACGCCGACCATGTGGTCCGGGCGGCCGGAAACCAGGTCGCCCTGGTGGTGGACGATGGGCCGGCACTGGATCGGCGTCCACCGACGGTGGTGCGGGTGGAGGGTTCCGCCTGGAAGGTCGTGCAGCCCGGCGCCGTGACGGACGGCGCCCTGCGGCGGCAGGCCGCGTGCCTCGTCATCTTCGTTTGCACAGGCAATACATGCCGCAGTCCGCTGGCGGAGGGGTTGCTCAAGACGCGCCTGGCGGACCGACTCGGTTGCACGGTCGCGGAGCTGCCAGAGCGCGGTTTTTACATTCTGTCGGCCGGTCTCGCGGCGGCGTCCGGCGGGCCAGCCGCGGAGGAAGCGGTTGAGGTCGCCCGGTCTTATGGCGCCGATCTCACCGGGCATAGCAGCCGGCCGCTCTCGCCGGAGCTGGCCGCCCAAGCCGATTATCTCGTCGCCATGACGCGCTCCCACCTGGCGGCGCTGGTTCACGGCTGCCGCGGCCTGGCGGCGCGGCCGCGCTTGCTGAGTCCGGCCGGCGAGGACTTGCCCGATCCGATCGGTTGCGCCCGTCCCGTTTATGAGGAATGCGCTCGCTGCATTTGGGCCTGCCTGGAACCGCTGGTGGAAGAACTGCTGCCCAGCGCGTCCAATGCCGTGTCAAATGGCTAGAATCACCTGTGGTGGACGGGCGTGACCGGAGAGTAGGCGTGAGCGATTCGCGAGTTTTGCCATGAAAATCGCCATTGGCAGCGACCATCGCGGTTTCGAGGTCAAGCGCCGCATCGTCACGGTTTTGCAGCAGATGGGCCATGAAGTCCTCGACGTCGGCCCTTTCGCCCGTGAAAATGTCGACTATCCCGATTACGCGTTTCAGGCGGCCCTCGCCGTCAGTGAAGGCCGCGCCCAGCGCGGCGTCCTGATCTGCGGCACCGGCATCGGCATGTGCATCGCCGCCAACAAGGTCAAGGGCGTGCGCGCGGCGCCGTGCCACGACAGCATCACCGCGGAAATGAGCCGCCGGCACAACGACGCCAACGTGCTGTGCCTGTCGGCCGATCTGCTCGGCGAGGAGCTGATCGAGCGAATGTTGCGGATCTGGTTGGACACCGAATTCGAGAGCGGCCGCCATGCCCGGCGCGTTGAAAAGATCACGCGGTTCGAGCAGCAGACGCCGTCGCCGCCCAGCTGACCGGCCGAAACAGAAAGGGAGAAGGGGAGATTGGGAGACAGTCGCTCCCTATCTCCCCTTGTCCCTTTCTTCAACTTGCCTTTTACCAGCCAAATGTTTCGGAACTGCACCGGATTGCCGTGATATTGCAGCATGATCGGTCCCGGCGTGCAGGGATCGCCGCCGCGGCCGGCCCGTGTGTTGTCCACCGGTATCTTCACATCGTCCTGGATGAGGACGCCGTTTTGGTGCACGGTGATATGGGCGGGATCCGTCTTCTTGCCGCCCTCGCACTTCGGCTCCGTGAAGTCGATGGCGTAACTTTGCCACACCGTCGGCGCCTTGCACGCGTTGACCAGCGGCGCCGAAACCTCGTAAATCGCTCCGCAATTGTTGTTTTTACTATCCAGGCCGCAGCTGTCCAGCACCTGCGCCTCGTAACGGCCCTGGATGCAGACGCCGCTGTTGCCGCGGGCCTGGCCCTTGGCGTCGGGCACGTACGGCACGCGGACCTCGACGTGGAGCTTGAAACTGCCGTCGCATTGCTCCGTGGTGATGATGTCGCCGTCGCGAGCTTGCATGGCGCCGCCTTCGAGCTGGTCCCATGTGGCCGGCTTCTTCTCGTCGCTTCGCATCATCCAGCTTTCGAGGCTCTTGCCGTTGAACAGGATCTCGGCGCCGTTGGGAGCGGGCGTCCGTTTGACGCTTACGCCGTCCTCCGGCTTCTTGAGTTTTAGATCGCTGATGTTGCCGTAAGGATCGGCGGCGAATCCGGCCGCCGTCAGCAGGGCGGCCGCAAACAGCTGCATGGCTCGCATGGGGAAAGGACTTGCCTCGGGCGGGTGGGCGGGCGCGGCCGGCTTCGGTCCTGTTGTAGTTCTCTTGAATCTCCTTGCAAGTATGCGAGCGGCGCGGTTTCCTATCAGGGGGAGAAATCGCCGCCGAGGCGCCGCATCGCCTCCGCATCCGATAGGCCTTCGTCACCGGAGACCCTTTCATGAACCCGAACGACCCTGTCGCCCCGACCGCGGCCGTGACCGAACCCGCCTCGGCCGATCATCACACCGTTCTTGTGGTGGACGATTCTGCGATGGACCGGCGGTTGGCCGGCGCCATCATCCAGAAGGCCGAGGGCTGGCGGCCCGTCTTCGCCGGCAACGGCGTCGAGGCTCTCGACTTGATCCCCCGCGTCTCGCCCGACGTCGTGTTGACCGACATGCTCATGCCGCAGATGGACGGCCTGGAGCTGGTCGAGGCGGTGCGCGCCAAGTATCCGCTGACGCCAGTCATCCTGATGACCGCCCACGGCAGCGAGGACCTGGCCATTCGCGCTCTCAAGAAAGGGGCGGCCAGCTACGTCCCCAAGCAGAGCCTGGCCCAGAACCTCGCCGAAACGCTCGACCAGGTATTCGGCGCCGCCCAGACCAAAGTGAGTGAGCGGCGGATCCTTGACACCGTGACCCGTTTCGAAACGCAGTATGAGGTCGAAAATGACGCCAGTGTGGTGGCGCCGCTGGTCAGCCACCTGGAGGCCGACATCGCGCGCATGAACCTGTGCGAACCGAGCGGCCTGATGCTGCTGGGCGTCGCCCTCCACGAAGCGCTGACCAACGCCATTTTCCACGGCAATCTGGAGCTGAGCTCCGAGATGCGCGAAACGGATGAAAAAGGCTATTACCGTCTGGCCAAGGAGCGCCGCTACCAGGAGCCGTTCCGCGACCGCCGCGCCCGCATCATCGCCACGCTGACGCGGGACGAAGCCACGTTCGTGGTGCGCGACGAGGGGCTAGGTTTCGACCCGTCGCTCTTGCCCGACCCGACGGACCCGGCCAACCTCGGCAAGGTCAGCGGCCGTGGTCTGCTGCTGATTCAGACGTTCATGGATCATGTCGAACACAATCCGACGGGAAATGAAATCACGATGGTCAAGCGGCGGAGCGGATGATTTCGGCTTTTGCAGAGGAGAGAACGCGATGAAACGATGGAGATGGGCCGCCCTGGCGCTGGCCCTCGGGGCGCCCGCATGGGCCGCGGACGGGGACGCCAAGCCGGCCGCCGATCCCGCGGCCACGAAGCTGCTGGCCGACGCCCGCGCCGCACGGGCCGTGTGGAAGGACTTCCCCGGCTTCACGGCGGACGTGGAAATCAACATCGACGGCAGGCTGGAGAGGAGGAGCCTTGGAGTTGATTCCAAGGGAAACATAATCATGCCGGATCACAGCCCAGGAGCGTGGGCGTTGCGCACCCTAGGCTCCGTGATCGGCCACCGCCTCGACAACGGCGAAGGCGACAGCGAAACGCCGTGCACCTTCGAGGGCGACGACGCCGACAACCCGCTCGGTCGGGCGGTGCGCGTGCTGAGCGACGAGTTCCATTCGAGCTACCGCATCCGCGACCGACAGGTGATCGTCGTCAACCGCGACATGAAGGACGCCCGGTTCACCATCACCGTGATGGAAAATGAGGTGAACAAGGAAGGCAAGTTCCTGCCGGTGTGCTTCGTGGTCAACACGTGGGACGCGAAGACCAATGCGCTGACCAGCTCCGAAACGCACCATCAGACGTGGAAGCGCGTGGACGGCTTCGACCTGCCGGAAAGCATCCTGGTAGTGTCGGCGACGGCCGACGGCAAACAGGAGGCGCGGAGTCTGAAGTTGTCGAATATCCAACTCTCGAAGAGTAAGTAGCGCGGGACGAGCACGCAGCGCCAGCAAGTGCTTTCGTCAGAACACTTGCTGGCGCTGCGTGCTCATACGCTTTCATTTCCCGCCCTCCGGCTGCAGTTTCCAGTGCTCATCGAAGAACCCCGCCGTCGCCACGGCCCCCGGCAGACGCGACGACGGCGGCGTGCTTACGTCGATCACCGCGTAATCCGGGAGTTTGGAGGTCTGTCTTGCGTTGTTCAGGTAGTCGTACTCGCGGAATGTGAAACCGCTGTTCAGCACGACGTAGCGCTTCGGATTCAGCGGATTTGGATAGATCAGCACGGCGACGTTGTTCGCCGAGGGGAACGAATCGGCGTCGACGGCGATTTTGTCGGCGTCCCAGCGGATCGGCAGTTTATCGGCGATCTTCGCCAGGATCTTGTTGCTGGACGGATCGCCCCACAGCACAAGGTTGTGGGCGGCGATGTCGGCGTCGGTGATTTCCCCGTCGTCCTTGACCGGCGCCTCGCCGCGGAATTGCTTGCGCCAGTGGTCCACGGCGTGCTTCATCTCTGTCGCCGCCCAGGCGCCGACTTTGTCGTTGAGCGGCTTGCCCGTCGGCTTGACCATCAGGAAGCTGCCCATGAAGGCGTCGTCGATCGGCCCTTGCAGGCCGTGCCGCTTGGCGAGCGTGCCGTCGTCCGTTTTCGCGACGCTGCTCCACTTGCCGTCCGCCTTGCGGAGGTGGACCGTCCACTTGCCGTTGGCGTCCGCCTGCGGGACCTCGACGTCCGCGCCGTCGATCTTGATCCGCGGAAAATCGCCCTGCGCGAAATTGCCCTTGCCGGCCGGCAGTGACATCGTGAACGCCGAAACGTTCTTCGTTTCCACCACGAGGTGGTTGTCGGCCACCTTCGCCTTCACGTCCGCCCGCTCCCAGTGCTTCTCCAGGCCGTCCACCGTCACCCACGCATCGCGGTTATAGCGGAGGGTGTATGTGGTGAACCGCACTTCGGCCGGGACCTCGTCGCGGCCCTTTTGCACAATGGCGTCGATTTCTTTGGCCAGCTCCTTCTTGGTTTCCGGCTCATACTGGTGCTTGACGCCCGGGCCGATGAGGTAGGCGAACTTCAGCCCCTCGCGATTGGCGGCGGCGACCATCATGTCGGCGGCCTGTTTCTGCGTGTCGAGTTCGCCGCTGTATGCCACCGTCGGGCAGTTGAAGAGATTGCCGGCGTAATCGGTGGCGTCGTACATGTGATAGAGCTTTTGTTCGTACCAAGTCGGCTTGACTGGCTCGTTTTGGAAGACCTTGAGGAAATCGACCGTTTCGCTGAAGCCCGCCCCGGGCGCAGCGGCGGCCCAAACGCTCGGATGGTGGACGGCGAGGTCCCAGCAGGCGGCGCCGCCCATCGAGAAGCCGCGGATAGCGACGCGGTTCTCGTCGATCGGATAGCGCTTTTTCACGCTGTTCATCGCCTCGAACGCATCGATTTCGCCCGCGAACCGATTGGCGCAGCAGTAGCGGCCGTAGAGTTGCAGCACGAAGGCGTCGGGCGGCGTGAACGTGGGGTTCGCTTTCTGGCAGCCGTCGATGAAGTTCAGCTCGGTCAGGTTCTCGCCGCGGCCGTGGCACCACAGGTCAAGCCGATGTTTGTCGGGAGAATCGGCCTTGTAAGAGTCTGGTACGAACAGACCATAGGGTTGCACCGAGCCGTCGATGCGGGAAACGTAACCGCGCGCGATGCGGCCGGCGGCCGTGGTCCACGGCGCCTTGCCGTCGCGCAGCGCCTGGGCGCGCTCATGGCCCTGTTGCAACAACGCCTTGGCCACAGCCACTTGCTTAGCCGCGTCGCCGTAAAACTCGTTATAGGTGAGGGGATAACGAACGGCGTAATAGTAGATCTGCACGTCTGGCAGGAGATCGAGCAGAGTGGGATTATCTTTGAGAGCGGTGCGGAGGTCGTCGATCTCCTTGCCCAGGTCGGCGACGCCGGCTTCGAGTTCGGTGCGATCGGCGGCGGGAATCTCGACGCCGGGCGGCGGGACCGGGCGGACCTTGTCGGGCGCATTGTCGGAAGGGCCGTCGGCGCGGACGACGGCGGCCGCGAGGGCCGTTGCGAGAAGAGCGATGAGCCGGTGCGCTTTCACGATGTCTCCTTGTGGAATCTGCCAAGGTGGGAGTGCGGGCGGCAGTGCGTGTCTTCTGTGGTACGGCCGAAACGACGGTGGGTCAAGCGAAAAACCGATC
>DATKHW010000892.1:0-3970 GCA_035546275.1 Gemmataceae bacterium | reverse complement strand
CGTAAGCCGGCTGATCGACCGGATCAGCCGGCTTACGCCGGCCGCTCGCGACAATACGAGGTTGACTCATGTTCCGCTGGCTGGCCCTTTGTGTGGTCCTGTGCGCGGGGGCCTTCGCCCTGGTGGCGCTGGCGACCGGCAAATTCCTTCCGTCGAAGACCGCGGCCGAAGAAACGGCGGCCCCGGCCGTGGAAACCACGCCAGCCGACGACGTCGTTCAGCGAGCGCCCGGCGGCCAGGGAGGCGACCACGGCGCCATCGTGCTGCCCAACGCGCGGCTGGAGCCGATCGAACGAGAAGACGTGCCCTTCTCCGCCCCGGACTTGTCCTCCAAGCAAAACGAAGGAACGCTCCGCTTCGTTGGCACCGATGTGGCGCCGGCCGATCCAGCCCGGCGCGCTAAGCCCTTGCATGTCCGCGTGTATTTTCCGGTGGTCCGCATTTGGGAAAGAGGCCTGGACGGCGCGCCGCCGGCGGCGGAGTTGCAAAGCAAGGGAATCGCGCTCGTGCCAGTAGGGGACTCAAACGTCGCCCCTCCCCAGGCTGTCTCCTACTCTTGGTGGGTGACCCAGCACCCAATTGCTGCTCCGAAGCCGATGGACGCCGGGAATGCCGCGGACGCAGCCAGGCCTGCGGAGCGTCCTGAAGATGCTGTCTATCGCCGATGGAAGACGGACGATCAGCTCCAGCCGCACACGGTCAAGCTGGCATTCGAGGATAAAGATTTCTACGAGCTGAAAGAGGGCGACTGGGTGAACCAGGACCAGCTAGTGGCCCTAGTCGATACCACTGCCGAAGTCACCAGCGTGGCCATCGCCGTCACTAAGCTGGAGACGGCGGAATCGGAGTACCTGGAGGCGGGCAAAACGAAACAGGAGGCGGAGCGACGAGCCAAAGAGTCCCAGCGGTTGTACGAACTTCACACGGGAGTCATTTCGTTGGATGCGTACTACGCCGATCTGCTCAACGCCGCTCGCTACGCCGAGGAAGAGCGCGGCAAGCTGTCGGCTCGTCAGGAGGCGGTCCAAGAGCTGAATGCTGCATTGATCCTCCTCAATCGGTACGAGGTTCACACCTCGATTCCTGGCGTAATCAAGACGATCTACAAGCACCCCGGCGAGGCGGTGAAGAACCTCGACCCGATCGTGCATGTCGACAACCCTCTTAAGCTGCGGGCCGAGGCCCTGGCCGGCGTGCAGGACGCCGAGAACCTCCGCGACGACATGACGGTGATCGTGCAGCCGACGCAGCCGGTCCCGCCGCTGGCGCCGCTGTATTGCAGCCAGGCCGAGGTGACGTGCGTGGCGGTGAGCCGGCCCACGGCCGCCAACGGCCACAAGATCATCGTCTCCGGCAGCGAGGACGGCGTTGTGCGTTTCTGGGACGCCAGCGCGGTCCTGGCGGTTTCCGGTCAGAAAAAGGAAGCAGACCCCAAGAAGAAGACGGAGCTGAAGCTTCAGGATCCGCGGCTGGCCCAGCTCGACCAGCACGCTGGCGTTCTGGCCGTCGCCTGCACCGGGCCGAAGGCGGCCGGCAATCTGGCCCTCATCGGCGGCCGAGACGGCGTCGGTCGGCTCATCGACCTCGATCGGCTGCCGGCGCCGGCCCAGGCGGGACAAGCCGCCGGCGACGACGCCGTGCCGACCCTCGCGCCGCCGCAGCGGCTGTCGGAACGGCACCGGGGGCCGATCTCCTGCGTCGCCTTCAGCCCCGACGGAACGATCTGCGCCACCGGCGGCGAGGACCGGGCCATTCGCCTCTGGAAAGTCGCCGATGGCCAGCTGATTCTAACGCTCAACGGCGCCCACAAGGCCGCGGTCACGTCCGTCCAGTTCGCCGATCCCGACGGCAAGTCGCCGCAGCTGGTTTCGGCCGGCGGCGACTACGCGCTGGTGCTCTGGAAGCTCGAAAACTTCGACAATCTCGACGGCGATAAAACGAAGAAGGCACCGACCGCCATGCCGTCGGCTGTGCTGCCTTATCGCAGCGGCGACGTGGCCCGGCCCGGCGTCAGCGCCGACGGCAAGCATCTGCTCTTCGACCACGGCAACGAGCTGCGCGTCCTGTCGCTGGACACCCGGCGGCTGGAAGGCGTCATTCAGGGGTCGGGGACGGGTGCCAGCTTTACGACGATGGCCGTGTTCTCGCCCGACGGGGCCACCGTGCTGACGAACTCCGCCTCGGACGGTCGGCTGCAGCTGTGGCGGACGCCGCCGGCGCGCATTCACATCGCCGACGACCAGACGCCAGTAGAACTGAGCAGGGCATTGGAGCTGCGTCAATTCACGGCCTCAAGCAGCAACGCCGCCACCTGCGGCGCCTTCGACCCAGACGCCAAGCCAACCTTTGTGGTAACGGGTTCGCGCGACGGTTACATCCTCGTGTGGAAGATGCCCGACGCCGCGGAGGTGCAGCGCGACCCGAAAGCGACCAAGCTGAATCAGCTGGATCGCTCGCTGGAAGCGGGCGCCCGCCAGATGCGCGTCCAGGCCGATCTGCCGGAGATGAAATCCAAGCAGGAGTGGCTCGACAGCAAGCTGACGCCCGGCGGCACGGCGACGCTGGTTATTCCGCCGGGGCAATAATCAAGCGAGCGGCGGGGTTCATCCCCGCCGGTTCAAGCCCATCCGGCGGGGACTAGCCCTGCCGCTCGCCGCATAGGGAAAGCAATGGCAGCGCTAGACACCGCCCCCGCCAGTGAACTGGAACGACGCAAGCAGCTGAAGCTGCGCCTGCGCCGCGATCTCTCCATTGAACCGCACAAATACGAGGGGCGCACCTATTTCGTTATTAAAGACCCGATCAGTCTGCGCTACTACCGGCTCAAGGAAAACGAGCATTTCCTCCTGCAATTCATGGACGGCACGCACACTCTGGAAGACGCGCAGAAGGCTTATGAGGCCCGCTATCGCCCCGATCGGCTAAAGCTGGAGGACGTGGAAGGCTTCGCCCAGCAGCTCATCAACGGCGGCCTGGCCCAGAACGATTCGCCGCGGGCCGGCAAGCAGCTCTACGATCAGCGCAAGAAGAAGCGCCGCCAGGAATGGATTCAGACCTTCACCAACATTCTCTACATCAAGATTCCGATCATCGACCCGGACCGCATCCTCGGCCGTATGATCCCGTGGCTGGGCTGGATCTTCACGCCGATGTTCCTGATCGCCAGCATCGCCCTCATGCTCAGCGCCGTGGGGCTGGTGGCCGTCAACTTCAACAAGTTTCTCGACAAGCTGCCGGACTATCACGAGTTCTTTAGTTTCCAGACCATCGTCTACCTGTGGGGCGCCCTGGCGGTGGTCAAGGTGATCCACGAGTTCGGGCACGGCCTCAGCTGCAAGAAGTTCGGCGGCGAGGTCCACGAGATGGGCTTCTTGCTGCTGTGCCTGTCGCCGGCCCTGTACTGCAACGTGTCCGACGCCTGGACGCTGCCGAACAAATGGCACCGCATCATCATCAGCGCGGCCGGCATCTACGTCGAGCTGGTCATCGCCGCCATCGCCACGTGGGTCTGGTGGTACACGCCGACGCAGCCGTTCATACACAACCTGGCCCTCGCCATGATGGTGGTGTGCAGCGTCAGCACGGTGGTTTTCAACGCCAACCCGCTTATGCGCTACGACGGCTACTACGTCATGGCCGACTGGCTCGAGATCCCCAATCTCCGCGAGCGGTCCACCCGTTTTCTCACGAACCTGGCGCTGGAGCACTGCCTGGGCGTGGAGGTGCAGCCGGAGCCGTACATGGCGCTCAACCGGCGCATCCTCTTCGTCGTCTATGCGATCACCAGCTACATCTACAAGTGGGTGATCACGTTCGGCATTATCTGGTTTTTCACGAATTTCTTGAAGCCGTACAAGCTGGAAGTGGTCGGCCGGATGCTGGCGGTCGCCGCTCTGGTTTCCATGCTGTGCTGGCCGGTTTACCGCCTGTGCAAGAACATCTACAAGCGAGGGAGGTTGCCTGACATGAA
>DATKHW010000891.1:0-8565 GCA_035546275.1 Gemmataceae bacterium | reverse complement strand
CGCCGGCTCGCCTTCGTTACGTTTTTTCCCTCCCGCCGCCCGTCCGAATCGTCTATGATAGCGCAATCTCACCCGCCCTCGTAACGCCACGGAGTCTTCCGATATGTCCGTCGGTTCGATCGTCTTGGTGCTGGCCGCGCTGCCGGCCGGTCCGCTGCCCGCTCCCTCCGCCCCGACTTCCGCTTCTCCCTCCTCCGCAGATGAACAAACACTGAAATCGGCCAATATCGGCGTCAGCGGCCCCGCCCTCCTCGATTTCTTCCACCAGCGCAGCGGCGCCGCGGTGGACAAGGCGCGGGTCGCCGCCCTCGTCAAGCAGCTCGCCGAGCCGGCCGGGCGCGACGCCGCCGTCGGACAGCTCGTCGCCATCGGCGAACCGGCCGCCCCCGCCCTCCGGGAGGCCGCCAACAACCTCGACGATCCCGACCTCGCCAATCGGGCGCACCAGTGCCTTGACGGCATCGAAGGACCGCACGCCGCCGCCGTTTCGATGGCCGCCGTGCGGGCCGTGGCCGCTCTCCGGCCCGACGGCGCCGCCGACGCGCTGCTGCAGTTCCTCCCCTACGCCGAGGACGAAAAGGTCGAGCAGGAAGCCGAAACCGCCCTGGCCGCCGTCGCCTTGGCCAAGGACGGCAAGCCGGCGTCAGCCGTCATCCACGCCCTCGCCGACGCGCAGCCCGTCCGCCGCGCCGCCGCCGCCGTCGCCCTCTGCCATGTCGGCGACGAGGAACAAAAGGCGGCCGTCCGCGAGATGCTCCGGGACCCCAAACCGATCGTTCGTTTCCGCACCGCCCTGGCCCTGGCCGACTCCGACAGCAGCGAGGCCATGCCGGTCCTCATCGACGCGCTCGCCGATCTGCCCAACGAGCAGCGCAAACAGGCCGAGGAGTACCTGACCGACCTGGCCGGCGAATGGGCCGTCGCCGGGCCGCAGGGCAACGACGCCGTCTCGCGCCAGCTGCGCCGCGACGCCTGGTCCGCCTGGTGGCGCGGCATCGACGACAAGGGCCTGCTCGGCGAGTTCCAGTCGCGCACCATGACCGACGCCGAGCGCGACAAGGCGCTGGACCTCATCCAGAAGCTGGATGACGCATCGGCCGACGTCCGGGAAAAGGCGTCCACGGAGCTGGTCGGCATGGGCCGCCGCGTCGCGCCGCTCTTGCGCCAGACCGCGGGCGGGTCGAACGCCCACATCGCCCCGTTTGCACAAAACTGCCTGCAACGAATCGAAAAAGACACGCCGGACCCGCTGCCGGCCGCGGCCGCGCGGCTCTTGGCGATGCGGGCGCCGGACGGAGCGGTCGCCGCGCTTTTGGGCTATCTGCCCTACGCCGACAGCGACCGGTCCGGCGAGGAGCTGCGCACCCTCCTCAACAGCCTGGCCGGTCACGACCCCAAGGAGGCGCCCGTGCTGGTCAAGGCGCTGGACGACAAGATCGGCGTCCGCCGCAGCGCCGCCGCCGTCGCCCTGCTGCGCGCCGGCGGCAGCGGGAGCGCCGTCAAGAAGCTGCTCAAGGACGCCGACCTCGACGTCCGGCTGCGCACCGCCACGGCGGCCGCGGCTTACGCCCATGACAAGGACGCCGTGCCCGTCCTGATCGACCTGCTGACGGATTTGCCGCAGGATCGCGTCTGGCAGGCGGAAGCGGTGCTGAACACCATCGCCGGGGAAAAAGCCCCGGCCGTGTCGCTGGTCGGCGACGCCGAGGCTCGCAAGAAGGGCGCCGCCGCCTGGAGCGAATGGTGGACGGCCAACGCCGCCTCCGTCGATCTGGCCAAGATCGACTTCAGCGAGGACCATCAGCTTGGCTATCTGCTCGTCGTCGAGATGAATTTCCCCGGCAAGCCCGCCGGCCGCGTCCTGGAGCAGAACGCCGCCGGCCAGGTGCTGTGGCAGATCGAAGGCGTCCTGTGGCCGCAGGACGCGCAGGTGACGCGCAACAACCACATCGTGCTGATCGACAACAACGGCCAGCGCGTCAGCGAGCGCGAGATTCAGACAAACAAGGTCGTTTGGGAAACCAACGTCAACCAGGTCAACCAGGCCTTCCGCGTGCAGAGCCTGCCCAACGGCAACACTTTCGTCGCCGGCCGCAACAATCTCATTGTCCTCGACCGCACCGGCAAGCCGACGGGGCTGAACGTGCAGCGCAACGAGTGGATTCTGGACGCCCAGATGTTCCGCGACGGCGCCATCGGCATCGTGAACAACCAGGGCGGCTACACCCGGCTGGACGTGAGCGGCAAGGAGCCCAAGGAAATCAAGACGGGGCACATTCCCTTCAACCTCAATTTCGGCGTCAACGGCGCCGAGGTGCTGCCCAACGACCATGTGCTCGTCGCTGTGTGGAACCTCAACAAGATCACGGAATACGACCTGGACGGCAAGACGGTCTGGGAAGCGACCGTGCCGCAGCCGAGCAATTTCCATCGTCTGCCCAACGGGCACACGCTGGTGACGTGCGCGAACCAGACGGAAATCATGGAGCTGGACCAGACCGGCAAGGTCGCCGCCGATATGAAGAATTTGTCGTTTCATCCGTGGCGCGTGTCGCGGCGTTGAGCTTGCGCTTGCTTGCGCCGCGTGCTTCAAGGAATCATCCCCGATCTTGCTGCTGAGAATCCTTTATGCGTACTCGCGTTATCCTTTTTCTGGGCGTATCCGCTCTGACGCTGGCCGCGTCGGGCCTCGGCCAGGCCGCCGACGGCGACGCCGCCGCCGATGAATTGACCGTGAAGGCGGCCGGGCTGCCGATGGATGGACCGGGATTGCTGGAGTTCTTCCGTCTGCGGACCAAGGGGGAAGTCGCGCCGGAACGGCTGGCCGCCCTCATCGAACAGCTCGGCGCCAAGGACGACGCGACGCGGGAAAAGGCGGCCGTCGAGCTGGCGGCCGTCGGTCCGCCGGCCGCCCCGGCCCTCCGCGCGGCGGCCAGCGACGGCGACGCCGCGGAGAAATCCGGCCTGGCCCGCCGCTGCCTGACGGCCGTGGGGCCGGACGGCGTCGGCGTCACCGCCGCCGCCGTGCGTCTGGTCGCCCGGCGCAAGCCGGACGGCGCCGCCGCCGCCCTGCTGGCCTATTTGCCCTACGCCGACGACCCCTCGCTGCAGGACGAGATCAAGCTCGCGCTAAGCAGCATGGCCTACCGCGACGGCAAGGCCGAGCCGGCCCTGCTCCAGGCCCTCGCCGACGAGTCGCCGATCCGCCGCGCCGCCGCCGTCGAGGTGCTTTGCCAGAACGGCCTGGCCGAACCGCGCGACCAGCTCCGCAAGCTGCTCAGCGACCCCAAGCCGTCCGTGCAGCTCCGCGCCGGCCTGGCGCTGGCCGACGTCCACGACCCGGCCGCCGTGGACACGCTCATCGACCTGCTCGCCAAGGCGCCGCTCAGCCAGGGACGCGCGGCGGAGGATTACCTTTCCAACCTCGCCGGCGACCAGTCGCCCAAAGACACGCTGACCGACGAGGCTTCGCGCGAAAAGATCGGCAAGGAATGGGCCGGCTGGTGGAGGTCCACCGAAGGCGCCGTCAGCCTCGAAGAGTTCCGCAAGCGCACGCTGACGGAGTTGGACAACGACAAAGCGGATAAACTGATTCATCAGCTCGGCGATAAGGAATTCGACGTGCGCCAGAAGGCGCGGCTGGAGCTGCAGGCCATGGGCATCGTGGTCGTTCGCAAGCTGCGGGCGGTGGCCAACGACTCGGACCAGGAAGTCAGCCAGAACGCCCGCTACGTGCTGCAGGAAATCGACAAGGACCAGGGCGCTCCGCTGTCGCCGGTGTGGGCGCGGATCGTGGCGCTGCGCAAGCCGTCGGGGGCCGCCGAGGCGCTGACGGCTTACATCCCGTTCTGTGAGGACGAAGACCTGCTGGCCGGCGTGCAGACGGCTTTGAACGTCGTCGCTTATCCCGACGGCCGGCCGGCGCCGGTCCTGGTCAAGGCGCTGGACGACAAGAACGACGCGGCCCGCGGCGCCGCCGCCGAGGCGCTGTGCATGGGTCCGCTGGGCGACAACCTGCCCGCCGTCAAGAAGCTGCTGACCGACCCCGCGCCGGCGGTCCGCTTGCAAACGGCCCTGGCCCTGGCCGGCGGTTCCCATGACCGCGACGCCGTGCCGGTGCTGATCCAGCTCGTCGGCGAGGCCAAGCTGACTCCCGAGCAGGCCGGCCTGGCCGAAGACTATCTGCTGCGCACGGCCGGCGACCGCGCGCCGGCCGACCTGCCGACCGGCGACGCCGCTCGGGATAAGCGATCCGCCTTGTGGGCGGCCTGGTGGAAGGAGAACGGCGAGCGCGTCGCCCTGGCCGACCGCTACGCCTCCAGCTCCGGCTCGCGCTATCTCGGCTACACCCTGCTGGTCCAGGGCAACGCCAACAACCAGATCGTCGAGCTGGCGCCGGACGGCAAGACGGAGCGCGTCCGCATCACCGGCCTGTCCAATCCGCAGGACGCCGTCGCCCTGTCCAGCGACCACTACCTCATCGCCGAATACGGCGCCCAGCGCGTCACCGAGCGCAACGCCAAGGGCGAGATTTTGTGGAGCAAATCCCTGCCGCCCGCCCCCAACGGACAGGTTTGCTTCCCGCAGGGCGTTCAGCGGCTGGCCAACGGCAACACCTTCATCGTCTGCCGTAACCAGATCGTCGAATGCTCGCGCGACGGCCGCGACGTGCATGTCATTCAGCGGCCCAACAACGACATCCTGACGGCGGCCAAGCTGCGGAACAACGAGATCGTCCTCGTGTCCGCCCTGGGCATGGTGGAGCGCATGGACGCGACCGGCGCGCCGCTCAAGTCTTTCCGCATGCCGCAGCAGACCTGGACGCTGGGCAACGACATTCTGCCCAACGGCAACGTGCTGGTCGTGTTTCAGAACCCGATGAACCAGGTCGTCGAGTACGACGGCGACGGCAAACAGGTCTGGTCGTCCAACGCCGCGATCAATCCGATCGCCGCCGCCCGTTCGCCCAGCGGCACGACGCTCATCGTCAGCCAGCAGTGGCCCAACCACATGATCGAGGTGGACAAGAACGGCCGGACGGTCAACGACTGGACGCTGCCGCAGAACACGCAGACCAACCGCGTGCATCGTCGTTAGGATCGTCCCGGCGAGCGGGGGGCGTAAGCCCCCTGATGCACGGTGCAATCGCCGAAACGATCATCAGGGGGCTGACGCCCCCCGCTCGCCAACGTGTCGCCCTGTGAGAGGAACGCTCACATGCGCATCATTCCCGCCTGGTTCGTGCTGGCCGTCTTGCAGCCGGCGCCCGTTCCGCCGCCGGTCGTCATTGGGCCGGCGCAGCCGCGGCCGGCCATGCCGGTAGACCCGGGCCCGCTCGTCGAGCCGTCCGACGAGGACATTCTCCGCGACAGCAAGACGCCGACGGACGGCCCCGGCCTGGTCGAGTTCTTCCGGCAGCGTCAGCTGCAGCCCGGCGACGAGGAGCGCGTCAAGGGCCTGATCCTTCAGCTAGGCGACGAGGATTTCGACAAGCGCGAGGAGGCGTCGATCCAGCTTCGCGGCCTGGGTCTGCGGGCCAAGCAACTGCTGCTGGCGGCCCGGCACAATCCCAACCCAGAGATCGCCTTCCGGGCCAAGGAATGTCTCAAAGAGATCGACGAAGGGACCGTCACGGCGGCCGTTGGCGCCGCCGTCCGCCTCCTGGCTCGCCGCAAGCCCGAAGGAGCGGCCGCGGCCCTGCTCGATTTCCTGCCGGCGGCCGGGGAAGAGGACATGATGGAGCAGGTGCGGCTGTCGCTGGTCGATCTGGCCGTGCGCGACGGCAAGGCCGACCCCGTGCTGGTGCAGGCGCTGACGGACGCCTCGCCGCTCAAGCGCGCCGCGGCGGCGTTCGCTCTGGGCCGGTGCGGACTCGCCGATGCGCTGCCGGCCGTGCGAAAGCTCCAGGAGGACCCCGACCCGCTGGTCCGCTATCAGGCGGCCATGGCCCTGGCGGCGGCGCACGACAAGACCGCCGTGCCGGCGCTCATCGACCTGCTCGATCAGCTGCCGCGGCTGGAGTGCAGCCGCGTCGAGGAGGTGCTCAACCGCATCGCCGACGACAAGACCGGCCCCGCCCCGCCGCCGGCCGCGCTCGATCCCGACGCCCGCCGCAAGTACCGCGACGCCTGGAAAGCCTGGTGGATCGCCGGCGGCATGAAGGCGGACGCCGACCGCCTGGCCGACGCCGCCCGCACCAACGGCTACACCCTCGTCATCCTGCTCGACCAGAACCGCGTTCTGGAATTGGACCGCGCCAATCATCCGCGGCTGGACGTCAGCCAGCTCAACTTCCCGCTCGACGCCCAGCTGCTGCCGAACGACCACATCCTCGCGGCGGAACACAACGGCAACCGCGTCACGGAGCGCGACGCCGCGGGAAAGGTCGTCTGGGAGAAGGAAGTCGATCTGCCGCTGGTCGCGCAGCGCCTGCCCAACGGCAATACGTTCATCGCCACGCAGATGGAGCTGATCGAGGTGAACAAGGGCGGCGGCATGGTGAGCGAACTGGCGCCGCCTAACGGCGAGGCGGTGATGAAGGCCCAAAAATTGCCCAACGGCGAGATCGCGATGGTGGTGCAGCCGCCCGGCGCCGCGGGGACGGGGACCGGGGCGCGGTTCGTGCTGCTCAGCGACAAGGGGAAAGAGGAGCGCACGTTTCCGGTGAACCTGCACTATTCCGGCGGCCGCATCGACGTGCTGCCCAACGGCAATGTGCTGATTCCGGAGGCCGATTTCAACCGCGTCGTGGAGCTGAACACGAAAGGCGAAGTCATATGGACGGCTGGCGCCAACGAGCCGATCGCGGCCGTGCGGCTGGCCAACGGCGATACGCTCATCACGACGTATGGCGAACATCGCGCCGTCGAGGTGGACCAGGACGGCAAGGAGGTCTGGGAAGGCCGCCGCGACACGCGCGTCACACGGGCGTTTCGCCGATAAGCTAGCGGCTGGGATGTTCGGTACGTTTTTGGGTGTGGCCGGGGCTGGAGTCTTCGGAAGCCCCGGCATGGTTTTCCAGAGAATGCCGGGGCTTGGAGGACTCAGCCCCGGCCACACCCGATGCGCCATCCAACCACGTCCCGCTGCTTAGCAAGGGAGAACGGTCATGCCTCTGCCTCTGCGTCTGGGCCTGCCGCTGGGGTTGGCGCTGCTGGCGCCGATCCTGCTTTGGGCCGAGCCGGCCGACGACGATGACGCGGCGACCGACGAGAATGTACTGCACGAAGCCGGTTTGCCGACCGACGGGCCGGGGCTGCTCGATTACTTCCACCGGCGTCTGCCGTCGGACGCTGACAGCAAGCGCGCCCCCGGTTTGATCCGCCAGCTGGCCGACGACAATTTCGACGCGCGCGAGAAGGCGACGGCGGATCTCACGGCGATCGGCCCGCCCGCCCTGTCGATGCTTCAGGATGCGCTGAACTCGACCGACCCGGAGGTGCGGTACCGGGCCCAGCGCTGCCTGGCCGCCATAAGAGGTAAGGACGTGCCGCAATCGGCGCAAGCAGCCGCAGTTCGCACGCTCGGCCGGCTCCAGACGCCGGGCGCCGTGGAAACGCTGCTGGCCGCTCTGCCTTCCCTGTATGGCGCCGAGTTGGTGGACGAAGCGTGCAAGGCGCTGGCGTCGGCGGGCGTGCGGATGGGTCAGGTCGATCCGCTCCTGGTGCAGGCGCTCGGCGATCCCTCACCGCTGCGGCGGGCGGCGGCTGGCGAAGCGCTGACGCGCGCCGGCGTCGCCGATCTGCGGCCGGCGGTGGAAAAGCTGCTGCACGACGCCGACGCCGCGGTGCGGCAGCGCGTGGCCCTAGCCCTCCTGAACGCCCGCGACAAGGAAGCGATCCCGACGCTGATCGCGCTGCTGGGCGACGTGCCGCGCGACCAGAGCGGACCGGTCGAAGAGGCGCTGCGGCTCACGGCCGGCGATCAGGCGCCGTCCGTCTCGCCGGGCGACGACGCCGACTCCCGCCGCCAGTGCCGCGATCTGTGGGAGAAATGGTGGAAAGAGCACGGCCGCGACGTCGATCTGGCCAAGATCGACTTCGCAAACCGTCATCTCGGCTACACGCTCGTCGCCGAAATGGACCTGCGCGGTACGACCGGGAACGTGATCGAGTACGACGCCGGCGGCAAGGAGCGCTGGCGCATCAGCGGCCTGCGCTATCCCGTGGACGCCCAGATGGTCGGCGCCGACCACGTCCTGATTGCGGAATACGTCAACCGCACCGTCTCGGAGCGGACCATCAAGGGCGACATTGTCTGGCAGTACAACGCCAACAACCTGGTGCTGAGCGCCCGACGCCTGCCTGACGGCGACACGTTCGTCGCCTCTCGCAATCAGCTCACGCTGCTGGACAAGAACGGCAAGGAGAAATCGACGATCCCGCGGCCGAGCGACGTTTGTGCGGCCGCCAAGTTCCACGACGGCTCGATCGCGCTGCTGACGAACGCCGGCCTTTTCATGCACCTGGACGAATCGGGCAAGCAACTCAAGTCGCTGCAGCTGAATCTGCCGGTGCTGCCGGTCGGCGCCAACGTCGAGCCGCTGCCGGACGGCCACGCGCTGAT
>DATKHW010000890.1:0-7999 GCA_035546275.1 Gemmataceae bacterium | reverse complement strand
ACACCATGCCCTCGCCTTTGAGGTTGTCCGGCGGCACGACCTCGCGCTTGAGCCGGGTCTCGTCGCCGCCGGTGCGGGCGTCGAACGCCGCCAGCGGGTCGGCGGTCAGGTAGTAGCAACCCATGACGATGTCCTGCGACGGGCTGATGATCGGCGCCCCGTTGGCCGGGCTGAAGATGTTGTTGGTGGACATCATCAGCACGCTCGCCTCCACCTGCGCCTCGATCGACAAGGGCAGGTGGACGGCCATCTGGTCGCCGTCGAAGTCGGCGTTGAAGCCCTTGCACACCAGCGGGTGGATGCGGATGGCGTTGCCCTCAATCAGCACCGGCTCGAAGGCTTGAATGCCCATGCGGTGCAGCGTCGGCGCCCGGTTGAGCAGCACGGCGTGGTTCTTGATGACCTCCTCCAGGATGTCCCAAACCGCGTCGTCCTTGCGTTCGAGCATCTTCTTGGCCGACTTGATGGTATCGGCCAGCTGCAGGTCCTTGAGCCGGCGGATGATGAACGGCTGAAAAAGCTCCAGCGCGATCTTCTTCGGCAGACCGCACTGGTGCAGGCGCAGCTCGGGGCCGACGACGATGACCGAGCGGGCCGAGTAATCGACGCGCTTGCCGAGCAGGTTCTCGCGGAAGCGGCCCTGCTTGCCCTTGATCATGTCGGTCAGCGATTTGAGCGGGCGGTTGCTGCTGCCCAGCACCGGCCGTTTGCAGCGGTTGTTGTCGAACAGCGCGTCCACCGATTGCTGTAGCATCCGCTTCTCGTTGCGGATGATGACCTCTGGGGCGTTGAGGTCCACCAGCTTCTTGAGGCGGTTGTTGCGGTTGATGATGCGCCGATAGAGATCGTTCAAATCGCTGGTGGCGAAGTTGCCGCTGTCCAGCAGCACGAGCGGCCGCAGGTCCGGCGGGATGACCGGAATGCACTCCAGGACCATCCACTCCGCCTTGTTCTGCGGCCCGCCCAGTCCGGAGTCGCGCAGCGACTCGACCACCTTGAGCCGCTTGACGAGATCGCGCAGCTTCTGCTTGGACGGCTTGTCCTTGTGGCTCTCCGATTCGAGCTTCTGGCGCAGATCGGCGGACAGATCGACGAGGTTGAGACCTTCGAGCATCTTCTTGACGGCCTCGGCGCCCATCTCCGCTTCGAAGGAGTCGCCGTAGCTCTCACGGGCCTTGCGGTAGTCGTCTTCGTTGAGGAGCTGGTGCTTCTTGAGCTGCGTGTCCCCCTCGTCGGTGACGACGTAGTCCTGGAAATAGATGATCTTCTCCAGGCTCGTCGTTTTCATGTCCAGGAGCGTGCCGAGCCGGCTCGGCAACGCCTTGAAGAACCAGATGTGAACGACCGGGGCGGCCAGCTCGATATGGCCCATGCGCTTGCGGCGCACGCGGCTGTGCGTGACCTTGACGCCGCAACGGTCGCAAATCATCCCCTTGTATTTCATGCCGCGGTACTTGCCGCAGGCGCATTCCCAATCCTTTTCCGGTCCGAAAATCCGCTCGCAGAACAGACCGTCCTTCTCCGGCCTATAGGTGCGGTAGTTGATCGTCTCCGGCTTTTTGACCTCGCCGAAGGACCAGCTGCGAATGTCGTGTGGGCTGGCCAGGCTGATGCGCACTGCCCCGTAATCGTTGATGCGATCGTAATTGATGTCGCCGCTGCTCATGGATCGCCCTCCCATTCGGAAGGATGAAGGATGAAGGATGAAGGATGAATTTGATTGATTCATCCTTCATCCTTCATCCTTCATCCTTCCGGTTAGATTGTCCTCTTCTTTTCCAGCTGCATGTTCAGCGCCAGCCCGCGGATTTCGTTGGTGAGCACGTCGAAGCTGGCGGGCGTGCCGGCTTCCAGCGTGTTCTCGCCCTTGACCATCGATTCGTAGATCTTCGTCCGGCCCTCCACGTCGTCGGATTTGACGGTCAACAACTCTTGCAGGATGTATGCCGCCCCGTACGCCTCCAGCGCCCAAACTTCCATTTCGCCGAAGCGCTGGCCGCCGAATCGGGCCTTGCCGCCCAACGGCTGCTGCGTGATCAGCGAGTAGGGGCCGGTGGCCCGCGCGTGGACCTTGTCGTCAACCAGGTGGTGCAGCTTCAGCATGTAGATGTACCCGACCGTCACTGGCTGCTCGAAGCGTTCGCCGGTTCGGCCGTCGTACAGCACGCTCTTGCCTGTCTCGGAGACGCCGGCCTCCTTCAGGCACTTGCGGATCTCCTCTTCCGTCGCGCCGTCGAACACCGGGGTGATCGACTTGAAACCGAGCTTCGCCGAGGCGTAGCCGAGGTGCGTCTCCAGAATCTGACCCACATTCATGCGGCTGGGCACGCCTAGCGGGTTCAGCAAAATATCCACCGGCGTCCCGTCCGCCAGGAACGGCATGTCCTCGACGGGCAGAATCTTGGAGATCACTCCCTTGTTGCCGT
Source organism: Gemmataceae bacterium (assembly GCA_035546275.1). Classification (GTDB taxonomy): domain Bacteria; phylum Planctomycetota; class Planctomycetia; order Gemmatales; family Gemmataceae; genus UBA4732. Next base: position 5,573 of record DATKHW010000890.1, on the reverse strand, counting down.
GTCGGCCGGCCATCTTGTCGCCGACCGAAATCTGCCGCTTGGTGGCGACGTACACCTTCACCATCTGCTGCACGCCGCTTGGCAATTCATCGCCGCGCTTGAGCGAATTGACCTTCCGCTCCTTCTCGTCGAACAGGAAATCGAGCCGCTCTTTATGGCGGTTGTATGCCTCCTCCGCCGCCTTCTTCCGGTCGGGCGAGCGGATGTCGAGGTGGTCCAGGCGGAACGTCGTCGCCTGCTCGATCGTCGTCTTGTCGTCCTTTTCCTGGCCCAGCGTCTTGTTGCTGGTCGAATCCTTGATCTCCCGCTTGTCCAGCACGCCGCACAGCTCGACGATCATGGCCCGGAACTGCTCGGCGATCGCCTTGTCGGCCTTCTTCTCGACGTCCTTCGACTCCTTGTCGAACGCCTTGCGCTCCTCCTCGGTCATCGACGCCCGCCGGCTGAAGCGTTGCGTTTCGATGACGACGCCCTCCACGCCGGAGGGCACATCGAGGCTGTCGTTCTTCACGTCCTCGCCGGCTCGGCCGAAGATGGCGTGCAGCAGCTTTTCCTCCGGCGTCAGCTCGCTCTTCGACTTCGGCGACACTTTTCCAACGAGAATGTCGCCGGGGTTGACGAACGTGCCGACGCGGACGATGCCGTACTCGTCGAGGTTGCCCAGGGCCTTGGGCGAGACGTTCGGAATATCGCGGGTGAATTCTTCCTTGCCGAGCTTCGTCTCGCGGATTTCGATCTCGAACTCCTCGATGTGGATCGAGGTGTAGGTGTCGTTTTCCACCAGCTTTTCACTGATGATGATCGCGTCCTCGAAGTTGTACCCGTCCCAGGACATGAACGCGACCAGCACGTTGCGGCCCAAGGAGAGCTCGCCCTTGCAGGTGGCGGCGCCGTCGGCCAGCACCTGGCCCTTCTTCACCTTTTGTCCGACGCGCACGATCGGCTTCTGGTTCAGGCAGGTGTGCTCGTTCAGGCCAGTGAATTTGCGCAGAGAATACTCCCGCTCATCGACGCGAATGCGCGTGGCGTCCACGAACGTCACCGTGCCCGACTTTTCGGTCCGCACCACCATGCCGCTGTTGGTCGCCACGTCTTTTTCGAGGCCCGTGGAGACGATCGGCGGCTCCGGCACCAGGAGCGGCACGGCCTGGCGCTGCATGTTGGAACCCATGAGCGCTCGGTTGGCGTCGTCGTGCTCCAGGAATGGAATCAGGCCGGCGGAGACGCCGACCATTTGCTTGGGGCTTATGTCGATGTACTGCACGTGGTCGGACGGCACCGAGGAGAAATCGCCGTTGACGCGGGCGATGACGCGGTCCTGCGTGATCTTCTGGCCGTCGGTCGGAGCGTCGGCCGGCGCCAGGTGGGCGGCCGACTCGTCGTGGGCCTGCAGCCAGCGCACCTCGTCGGTCATTTTCTTTTTCAGCACCGAACGGTACGGCGTGACCAAGAAGCCGTAATCGTCCACGCGGGCGTAGATCGACAGGTGAGAAATCAGACCGATGTTGGTGCCTTCCGGCGTCTCGATCGGGCAGATGCGGCCGTAGTGCGAAATGTGCACGTCGCGCACGTCGAAACCGGCCCGCTTGCGGTTCAAGCCGCCCGGTCCCAGCGCCGACAACCGCCGTTCGTGCGTCAACTGCGACAGCGGATTGGTCTGGTCCACGACCTGCGACAGCTCGCCGCGGCCGAAGAAATACTCGATCGCCGCCGAGATCGACTTGGGGTTGATGAGCGTGCGCGGCGTCATGTCCTGCTGATCGCGGATCGACATGCGCTCCTGCACCGTGCGTCGCAGCTTGAGGAAGCCCTTGCGCAGCTCGTCGGCGGCCAGCTCGTCGATGGTGCGGACGCGGCGATTGCCGAGGTGGTCGATGTCGTCGATCGTCGCCTTGCCCTCGGAGTCGCGCAGCTTCATGACATACCGGATCGCGTTCAGGTAATCGAGCGCCCGCAGCGTCATCTCCGACTCTTCGATGTCCTGCTCGAACTTGCGGTTGATGCGGAACCGGCCCACCTTGCCCAGCCGATAGCGGTTGGGGTCCTGGAACTTCTCCTTGAACAGCTCCTTGGCCTTTTCCAGCTGCGGTGGATTGCCGGGCCGCAGCCGCTGATAGATTTTCAGCAGCGCCTCCTCATGCGTGCTGGTCGGGTCCTCGTTCAGCGACGTGAGGATGAGCGGGTCCTTGATCTTCTGCAGGACGGTCACTTCCTTGACCGGCGTCGTCAGCAGGACATCGATTTTTTCCGGCGTGAACGTGTCGCCGCTGTCGAGGTAAACTTCGCCCGTTTCTGGATCGATCACGTCGCCGACAGCCTGGCGGCCGGTCAGGTTGTCCTTTTCGGCCGCCGTCATGCGGATATTCTGCGTCGGGTAAAACGCCCGCAAGATGTCGGCGTCGGTCGAATAGGCGGGGTCCATCGCCCGCAGCAGCGTCATGGCCGAGAACTTGCCCGACTGGTCGATGCGGACGCTGAGCGTGTCCTTCTTGGTGACGTTGATCTCGATCCAGCTGCCGCGTTCGGGTATGATGCGGCACGAGTGCAATTTGCGATCCGCTTCGGTGGTGTCGATGACGAAATCGACCCCGGGCGAGCGGTGCAGCTGGCTGACCACGACGCGCTCGGCGCCGTTGATGATGAATTCGCCGCCGCCGATCATGATCGGCATGTCGCCGAGATAGACTTCCTCATCGACGGGCTGGTCCTTGACGAGGCGCAGCCAGACGCGGAAGGGCCGACCGTAGGTGAGGCGGAGCTGGCGGCACTCGTCGGGGCCGTAGCGCGGCTTGCCCAGCTCGTAGCGCATGTATTGCAGAGAAAGCGTCTTGTCGTAGCTCTCAATGGGGAAAATCTCGCGCAGCACGCCTTCCAACCCGGTCGGCGTGCGCTTCTCGGGCGGCGTGTCGAGCTGGAGGAAGCGCTCGTAGGACTTCGTCTGGATGTCGGTCAGCGGCGGCACGTCGACGGTGTCGCCGAAGCGGCCGAAGTTTCGGACGTTGTCGGGCGTGATGGTGCGGACGGCGGGGACGGGCATGCGGGTTGCTCCTCCCAAGAGTAGAAGGCGACGCGGAAATACGCGGCGACGCACAGGCAAGCGCGAACGGCGGCGGTCGGGCCGGGTTCGTGAAAAGGCCTATGCGGCGTCTGGCCGCCGGCAGGTCAGATACGGGACGTACAAGAGATCAGAAATCGTCCATGGGGCCGCTGGTCCGGGTGCGGCCCGGCCGGGGTGTCGTCGGCGGCGTGCGGCGCCGCCGGGCGCGCCCTCCGGGCGCGCAAAGAAAGCCAGGCCGAGAGCCTGGCGCAGGTCCAGTCGTGGGCGTTGCGGAAAACGGACTTGTAGCACGCTGCATTCCACCGTGTGCTGGCTTGCTTTTTTCGGGCCACGGCGTTGCCGCCGTCGAAACCCGCGCCTGGGTCGTCCCTGCCGGTTCGGCGCCGCGCCTCATCTCCATGAAACGTGGAGAGCAATCAATCGATTTCACCACAAAGGCACGGGGAATGCAAGAGCAAAAATCTGACGGGCGCAAAGCGCCAATTCGAGCGGACTTGGGACGGCCGACTGCGCCAAGAAATGGCCGGCATGTCTCGCCGCCCGAAGCTCCAGACGGCGCAGGGGCTTGTTTCCACCGACCGGCCGCCGGATTGGATACTGCGGGATCGCTGAGAAGGTCGCCTATTTCCAGGCGTGGAAGGTGATACGCGGCGACTTCGGGTATTTGCGGACCCCGCCGTAGGCCTGGACCTTACGGAAGCCCACCGTCCGCAGCATGGCTTCAATCATGGGCGGGTTCGGCCCGCACCAGTTGGTCTGGTCTTGGCATAGCTCTTTGCCGGGATAAAACGCCATCGCCGGACGGCGGCAATCCAGCATATCGACGTGCGTTTCCAGGATCAGCATGTCGGCCGTGACCGAGGCGACTCGCTCCAGAGACAGCAGCGGATGGCGCATGTGGTAGAGGACGCCGAGAAATAGCACCACGTCGAAGCGGCCCACGGTCGTCGGCGACAGATCGAAAACGTCGAATCGCTTCGATTCCACGCGCGAGCGCAGCACCCGGTGGACCAGGTCGAAGCTTGCTTTGCCGTCCACACCCGGCAGACCGTTGCCGTCGTCGCCGCCCCAGCAGAAATAGTCCGTCGCCAGCACACGAGCCGCGCCGCGGCGCTCCGCCTCAAACGAAAAGAACCCGTTCCACGCGCCGACGTCCAGGACCGTGCGGCCCGTCAAGTCTTCCGGGATTCCCAGTCGCGCGAGCTTCAAAGGAGTGTATTCGCCGCCCGGCGTGACGATGCCGTTGCCAAGGTCGATGGAGTGATACCAGGCCATGCTGTTCACTTCGCGCCGCAGCGCCGCAATCTCCGGCGTGTCGGCGGGCGGCGGTTGGACCTTTGGCGTTTGCCAGCCCAGCGCCTTATGTGCCAGGCGCTTGATCCAACGCGGCGTGGCTTTCTTGACTGCCCGGCTGAACGTCCCCATGGGGGCCATGACCGCCTCCTTGCGTCCCATTCGATTCTCCGCGGGGCGCCGAAAATACAAAATGGACGCCAGCGGTGCAACGCCAGAATTCAATCCGCCGGCGCTCTGTCAAACCTTCTCAATCCGCAGTTCATTCTTCTGCAAAAAGGCGTCGCACTCCATCCAGGTGAACACCGCAGTGGTCGTGCCGATGCCGCGCACGCAGCTGGCGCCGACTGCGCTGGCCCGGCGCAGACAATCCGCCGCGTTCAGGCCGTGCAAGAGGCCGTCGATGTAGCCGGCCGCGAACGCATCGCCGCCGCCGCTGCCGTCCACGAACGGAACCGAAAACGCCCCCGCCCGCAGCCGCTGACCCTGCGTTATCAGCACCGCCCCACGATCGCCCAGCGTCACGATGGCCGTTTTCGCTCCCAGCGCATGAAACCGTTCTGCCTGCCGCATCGGGTCGGCTTCGCCCGTTATCAGCTCCGCTTCATGGTTATTGGGCAAGAACACGTCCACTTCCGGCAGGACCGGCGCCAGCTGCGGCAGATAGTCGGCCGGCCCCGGCGTCACCACGTCCAGCACCGTCTTGGCCCCGCCGCGCCGGGCGGCCGCGAACACGTCGCGCAGCTCCTCCGGGTGCAATTCGTTCATCAGCAGATAGCCGCCGAGATACAGCACCTTGCACCGCGCCGCCCGCTCCAGTGGGATGGCCGAGGCGCTGAAGACGGCGTTGGCCCCGAAGCTGTGGATGAAGCGCCGGTCCTGGCCGGCCACATTGACGATCATCGTTTGGCTGGTGTCCTGGCCGGGCGATCGACTCACGGCCGACACATCCACGCCGCGTTCGCGCAGCATCTCGACGACGACGGCGCCGAACACGTCATCGCCGATCATTCCGACCACCGCCGCCGACGCACCCAGCTTTGCCAAGTCCACGGCGACGTTGGCCGCACAGCCGCCGATGGTCAGGAGCAGCTCGTCGGCCAGCACTAGCTCGCCGGCCTCGGGCAGATGCGCGATCGGCGAACAGACGTGATCGGCCACGATGATGCCGGCGCACAGGACGTCGGTCTGCGTCGTCATGGGGATTCCTAGTCGCGCCGGG
>DATKHW010000889.1:0-2734 GCA_035546275.1 Gemmataceae bacterium | reverse complement strand
GAGTACAGGGGAGAGGGGAGAATGCCTCACGTCGATTCCGTCTGGGCCGCTGCTTCCGCCAGCGGCGCCACCATATTGAGGATGTTGCCGAGCTGGGCCAGGCGCATGCCGTAACGGTCGAGGAACTCCTGCAGCGCGAATTCGTTGTCGATGGCCTCGTCGTCGTCGTTGACGCAGTTGGTCAGTTCCGTGATGAGCTTGCCGAAGGAGCGCTCCAGGGACGGCATAGCCTTCTTGCAGGCGTCGCCCAGGCCGGGGAACTCCTGCTGCCAGCGCGCCAGGTAGGCGCGCCAGCGCGCGCCCATGTCATGGGCGGCCGCGGCGGCGCGCTGATACGACAGCTGTTCCTTTTGGACTTCCAGAAGCTGCTTGAGCAGATCGACGGTCTCCGAGGCGGGAGGCGGCAGCGGCGGCGGCTCCGTGGGAACGGCGGGCAGGGCGGAGGTCACGTCGATTTGATAATTCATGGTGGATCGGTCCGCGTCAGGGCCTCCTGGCCGGGCGAACTGCTCGTCCGGTTGCAAGGCGGTGGGTCGGGTTCGGGAACCGGCCGCGTCCGGCCGAGAGGCCGGGATGCCAGGCGGCGCCTGGCGATGAAGAAAAAGAGTGCGGTTGGAGAAGAACTCCTAGCTCGGTCCCGTCGTCCTCACAATCTTACCAGGGCGGGTTTCGGATTTCCAGCGCAAGCAAGGCCCGTGCTCAAGCACGGGCCTATGCGCCGAAGCCCGGTGAACCGGGCTGCCATGCTGCTAGCCCCGTTCACGGGGCTTCGGCGCGTAGGCCCGCCGTTGACGGCGGGCCGGACGTCACGGCTTTCGGAACGGCGGCTTGCTGGGGAAGCGCCGCCATCCCTCGGGGAATGGGGATTCGCCGAGACCGCTGCGGACGTTCTGCGCCTCGGCCTCGTTTACCCATTTGGCGAAATCCGGGTTCTTCGTCATATAATCGTGGAGCATTTGTTCGTGGCTGTCGTGATTCCGGGGGTTGAGCAGCTCCATGAGCTTGGCGCGCGAATCGCGGTAGTCGTGTTTCAGCGAGTCGGTCACCGCCAGGCCGAGCCGGCCGACGAAATGGTACGCCGGCGAGGATTTATGTTCGTCCATGCGTGCGAAGAGGGCCTCGGCGTCGGAAACGTGATTCTGGTCGAGGTACAGGACGCCGAGATCGAGGCAATCCTCGACGCCGGCGGCGCTGGACGACGTATCTTGCAGATGCTGTTCAACCAGCTTCTTAAGCGCTTCTTCCCGGTCGGGCGGCGTGGCGTCCGCGGGGGGCGTCGGTGGAGCGGACGGAGGCGTCGCAGTTGGTGTGCTGGGGACGGCGGCGGCCGGCGGCGGCGGCGGCGCAGGCGAAGGCGGCGGTGCATTATCCGCTTTGGGAGAAGCCGGCGGCGGGGGCGCGACGGCCACGGCTTCGGTAGAAGCGGCCGGCCGGCGCCAGAGAAGCGCGACGCCGATCAGGACCATGATGAATACGCCCAGCGCCGCCAGCGCCGGCACAGCCCAGCGCCGCACTTCGGGCCGTTTCCACAACGGCACGGCCGGCGGCGCTTCCTCCTCCGCGGCCGTCGTCTCTGCTCCGATGGGAACGGCGCCGGTCGATCCACCGAGGGACTTGCGCACCCGCGCGATGTCCTTGAGCAGGTCGCGCGCCGACTGGTAGCGGGCGCGCCGTTTCTTCGCCATCATCTTGTGGACGATGGCGCAGAGGGCCGGCGGGACGTCGGGACGAAGCTTTTGGAGCGGGGCCGGCTCCTGGCGGACGTGCTTGAGCGCGATCTCGAAGGCGTTGCTGCCCTGGAACGGCGTCCGGCCGGTGAGCATCTGGTAGCACGTGACGCCGAAGGAGTAGATGTCGCTGCGGTGATCGACGGCTTTTCCCTCGACCTGCTCCGGGCTCATGAACAGCGGCGTGCCCACCGTCGCCCCGGCTCGCGTCAGATCGACGGGCGCATCCACGGCAAGGCAGCGCGACAGGCCGAAGTCGGCCACCTTCGCTTCGCCCTTCTTGGTCAGCAGGATGTTCTCCGGCTTGATGTCGCGGTGGACGATTCCCAGCTCGCTGGCCCGATGCAGGGCGTTCGCCACTTGCCGCATGATGCTCAGGACGAGGGGCGCGTCGAGCGGCCCCTGACGCACCAGGTACTCGCGCAGGTTCTTGCCCTCGACGTATTCCATGACCATGTAACAGCGGCCCGCGCGCTGGCCGAAGGCGTGAACCTGGACGACGTTGGCGTGGCTGAGCTGGGCGACGGTCTTCGACTCGACCTTGAAGCGTTCAAGCGCTACTGGATGAGCCGCGATGTCCTCGCGCAGCATCTTGACGGCCACCTTGCGCTGCAGCGAGATCTGCTCGGCCAGGTAGACCTGTCCCATGCCGCCCTGCCCCAGCCGGCGAAGGATACGGAAATCGTCGAACGTCTCGCCGACAAGATCGGGCGGCGCAGTCGAATCGGAAGACGCGGGGCTGGCGGATTTCATGGCAAAGCCTCTGCGGGCGCTTTGGCGGTCCCCAAGACTGCCGACGTCCCGTGGCAGCGGAAGGACAAGCGCACTTTTATACCTTAACTGCAATTGTTCCCTTCGCTGGGACACCCTCGCGCCGTCCGTCGCATTATTGCGGCCGAGTTCCGGTCGGCGTAAGATGGCGTAGGGTGGGTCGAGCGTCCGTGAGACCCACCAGCGCCGATTGAATCCCTCTCGGTGGGTCTCGCTTGCGCTCGACCCACCCTACA
>DATKHW010000888.1:0-2546 GCA_035546275.1 Gemmataceae bacterium | reverse complement strand
ACGCCCTTGCCCTTCTCCTCCGTCAGATCGGTGCGGACGCGCACGCCGAACGACCCCTCCTTCGTGTCGCCGAAGGTGATCGGGCAGACGTCGGCGGACAGGTCGGAATCCACCACCAGCAGCCGCGCCCCGCCCACCTCGGCGCCCAGATCGTAGAGCGAAATCATCCGCTTCTCGTCCATGATCTTTTCGCCGTCGGCTGTCAGCCATTCGTTGTCCGTGACGATGCGCGTTTGTTCCTTGCTCTGCTGCGCCTCGCTGACCTTCGTGCAAAGGATGAAGCCGTGGCCGTCCTCCTCGGACCAGAAATCGACGCCCTGCGCCCCCTTCGTTTTGTGCTTGAGCGTCATTCCCTCCGGGATCACGTCGCCGTGCGTGAACCAGCCGGACTTCTGATGGACATGGTCGGTCTGTTCGCCCGGCTTGGCTCTCGCCATCGGCCAATCGCGCGTGACCCCGACGCCGCTAGGCGTGTTGAGCGGCCAGAAATACGGCTTCGACAGACCCGGATCGATGTGATACGTCGTGACGAGGTCTTTTCCGTCCAGGAAGTCAATGGCATACGGACTGACCGCGATGTGTAAGCCCGTCTGCGCCTGCAAACCATGCCGCAACGCGGCGGCGGCCGTCGCCCATGCACCCGCCGTCGCCAACACCGCCAGCACCAGCCATATCGCTCCGCGCCTCGTCGCCATGACATCCTCCCCCCGGGCGCTGACGCCGCCCGCGTCGCTCCTATACTGAGGGGGCTGGTTTCGACTCGCCAGCGCCTTCCTCGATTTGCCGCGACCCTGAATCTTTTGTGAGTATAGAGGGTATGTCCTGTACCGACACGAGTGGAATAAAAACGCCTGCAAGGAGTTTCTTCATGCGCACACGACTGCTTCCGCTGGCCGGCCTGCTGCTGCTGGCCGCCCCCGTCCTGACCCGGGCGGCCGACGACCGACCGGCGATCGTCGTCGCCTTCAAGTCGCTCGACGGCCTGACGGCCGATGCGAAATACATCGCCGAATTGGCCGGCAAGGACAACGAAGCCGCGCAGTTCGAGGCCCTCGTCAAGCGCTTCCTCGGCAAGAACCTCTCCGCCGTCGACTCCAAGAAGCCGATCGGCCTGTACGTTCGCATCAACGCCGATGATCCGCAGCTCAGCGAAGCCGTCGTCCTCGTCCCCGTCGCCGATGAAGACGGGCTGATCGGGCTGCTCAAGAACTTCCCCAGTCTCACCGTTGACAACAAGGACGCCGACGGCGTCTACAAGGTCATGGCGGAAAACGTCCCCGTGCCCATCTACTTCCGATTCGCCAACAAATACGCCTACGTCACCGCCGCCAACAAGGACGCCATCGCCAAGAATCGCCTGCTGGCGCCGACCGCGGTGCTGCCGCCGCAGGGCACGAGCCTGCTCATGCTGGCGATCCACGGCGACGCGATCCCGGCCAAGTACAAGGACATGGCCGTCACCGCGGTGACCCAGCAGCTCGCGCAGGCGAAGCAGCAGGATCAGCCCGGCGAGACGCCGACCATCAAGGCGTTTCGTCTGGCAGCCATCGACCAGGCGGGCGAGCTGATCCAATCCGTCATCGAGGACGGATCCGACCTGACGGTCAGCGTGGATGTGGACCAGGCCGCCGGCGAGCTGTCGGCTTCGGCCGTCTTTTCGGGCAAACCGGGCAGCAAGCTGGCCGGCGGCATCGCCGACCTGGCGACGAAGAAGAGTCTCGGCGCCTCGCTGATCGGCTCCGACTCGGCCGTCAACATGGTCATCAACCTGGCCGTGCCGCAAAAGGTGCGTGAATCGGCTTCGGACCTGCTCGTGGACGGCCTGAAGCAGGCCCTGGCCAATGCGCCGGGCGGCCGTGATCTTGCCGACACGTTCATCAAGGCGGCGACGCCGACGATCAAGGCGGGGGTGCTGGACGCCGGTCTCGACCTGCGCGGCCCCACGGCCGACGGCCATTACACCCTGGTCATGGGCATGAAGGTCGAGCAGGGCGCCGAGGTGGAAAAGCTGCTCCGCGACATCGTCAAGGCCGCTCCCGCCGACCAGAAGAACCTGAAGCTGGATGTGGCCAAGGTCGGCTCGGTGAGCATTCACCAGATCATACCGGACGCGAACCAGTCGATGGACGAGAACACCAAGAAGCTATTCGGCGAGAACCCGAACATCTACTTCGCCGTGCGGGACGACGCGATCCTGCTGGCTGGCGGACCCGGAGCGTTGGACGCCTTGAAGAGCGTGGCGTCGGCCAAGCCGACGCCGGGTCCGACGATTCAGGTCGAGGTGTCGATGAGCCGGGCCGCGAAGGTGGCCGCCGGAGAGAACCCCGCCGCCCCCGACATCGCCAAGAAGGTGTTCAAGGACGGCAAGAAGGACAAGGTTCGCTTGAGCATCCAGGGCGGCAAGGCGCTGACGCTCAAGTTCAGCATGGACGCCCCGGTCATTACGTTCTCGGCCCAGCTGCAGGAGGCGCAAGGAGCCAAGTAGCGATGGGTTTGGCGAGCGGCCGGCGTAAGCCGGCTGATGAGGCGCCTCATCAGCCGGCTTA
>DATKHW010000887.1:0-5502 GCA_035546275.1 Gemmataceae bacterium | reverse complement strand
TGGTACGGACCGATCCCGCGACACAAGAACGCGGATTACTTCGTCGTCTTCACCGGAACGGGCTTCGTGATCGACGACGCGGGTCACCTCGTCACCAATAACCACGTGGTCCATCCCGGCGCGCCCTGGAAGGGGACGCCGGAGCTGACGGTCGAACTGCCGGCCGACTTCAACCCGCATCCGGCGTCGTTCCGCGACAAGGCGGAGCAGGAAGCCTACTCCCATATCGTGATCCGCAACGGCCGCTGCTTTCTCGTCAACCCGCCGATCGTCGGTTCCGACGCCCTGGCGGATTTGGCGGTGGTGCAGATTCCGGCCGGTCTGCTGAAGCCCTTGGAATTCGCCGACCCCAAGAGCGTCCAGGTCGGCCAAGACGTGCTGGCGGTCGGTTTCGCCCACGGCCTGATCGGCGCGCCCACCGTGACCAAGGGCATCGTGAGCGCGGTCGGCCGCAGCTTCTCGGAAAACGGCGTCGAGGCCGGCGACCTGATTCAGACGGACTGCGCCATCAACCACGGCAACTCGGGCGGCCCGCTCCTGAACATGGCCGGCGAAGTGGTCGGCGTCAACACCTACACGATGGCCGAGTCGAACGACGCCCAGACGCAGGGGATGTACCTGGCCCGCTCCAGCCGGACGGCGGCGCTGTATGTTCACGACATCATCGAGGACGGCAGCGTCGTCCGGGGCAATTTGGGCGTCAATCTGACGACGGTGAACGTGGCGGCCGCGCGGAACCGCAACATTCCGGAAGGAGTCCTGATTACGGACGTGGAAAAGGGGTCCGCGGCCGCGGCGGCCGGCATCCATTCCGGCGAAATGATCCTCCGCGTCGGCGGCCGGGAGGTCCACAGCATCGGCGATTTCAACGACGCCCTCGCCCTGGTCAAGCCGGGCGAGAAGGTCGAAGTGGAACACCTGGACGTCGACGCCGACCGCCGGGCGCTTGGGCAGGTGCTGGAGGCGATCTTCAGCGGCAAACCGATCGACGCAACCGACGGCGGCGACGGGAGCGGGGCCAAGACGGCGATTGTGGTGATGAAGTGACGGCCGTTGGCTTGGAAACGCAACCACCGTAATAATACAGGCCCGCGATCCCAATTCTGTGGGATCGCGGGCCTGGCTGCTTTGCCACAGCAGTGCATCAGCGTTTCGAGAACTGGAAGCTCTTGCGGGCGCCCTTGCGGCCGTACTTCTTGCGTTCCTTCATCCGGCCGTCGCGCGTGAGATAGCCGGAGTCGCGCAGCTTCTTGGCCATCGCGCTCTCGGTCGTTTCGCCGTCGGCTTCGGGGCCGGCCGCGGCCGGACCGAACATTTTCTTGAGCGCGCGAGCCACGCCCAGGCACACGGCGCCGGCTTGGCCGGTGATGCCGCCGCCGGTCACGGTCGCGTTAATGTCCAGCCGATTGCGCATTTCCGTGGTCTCCAGCGGGCCGACCACGGCGTTGCGATCCTTGATTTCGGTGAAAAAGTCATCCAGCGTGCGGCCGTTGATGCGAATCTGACCCGATCCTTCCGTCAGACGGACGCGGGCCACGGAGGTCTTGCGCCGGCCGGTGCCGAGATAGGGTTTCGACTTGGATTTCGTGTCCGCCACGTTCGATCTCTCCCTGGTCAGGTGGCCGGTTTCAGTTCTTGCGGCTGCTGCGCCTGATGATGATGCTCCGGCCCGGCGTAAATCTTGAGTTTGGTCATCTGCTTTCGCCCCAATTTCGTGCGCGGCACCATGCGCCGCACCGCCGCTTCCAGGATGCGCTCGGGGTGCTTTTCCATCCAGTCGCGGGCCAGAGCCGTCTTCTGGCCGCCGGGATAGCGCGTGTACCAATGATACGTCTTGGTTTGCAGTTTCGTGCCGGTGAAGCGCAGCTTGGAGGCGTTGACGACGATGATGTATTCGCCGGTGTCGATGTGCGGCGTGTATTCGGGCCGGTGCTTGCCGCGCAGGATGACAGCGATCTGCACGGCCAATCGGCCGACCACTTGATCGGTCGCGTCGATGACGAACCAGCGCTGCGGCGCCTGGCCCGGCTTCGCCATAAATGTGGTCATAACGACTTCATCTCTTCGGGACGCCTGGTGCGGAAACAATTATCATAAGGCGTAAGCCAAAGCCGTCAAGGGCGCCCCCCCGCAGCATGCAGTCCTTCTCGTTCCCAGGCTCTGCCTGGGAACGCACTGCCCGGCAGGCTCTGCCTGCCGAGCAGACGCGAGCCGGAGCCTCGCAGCCAGTCCGCTCCCAGGCAGAGCCTGGGAGCGAGAGGAAGGCGTAAGCCAAAACCGTCAAGGGCGCCCCGCCGCTGTGGACGAGGACTGTCCGTCATGCCGACCCGCGTCTTTTTGCTGCGTCACGGCGAAACCGCCGATCCGATGATCTTCCACGGCGCTGAGTCGGACGTCGGTCTGAGCGAGCGCGGCCGACGGCAGGCCGAGGCCGCGGCGGCGGCCCTGGCGCCGTTCGCTCCCACGCAGGTGACGTCGTCAGCCATGCTGCGGGCGCGCGACACGGCGGAGCCGATTGCGCGGGCCTGCGGTCTGACCTTGCGAATCGAGCCGGCCCTGCATGAGCGGGCCGTCGGCGCCCTGAGCGGCACGCCGACGCACGGCTCCGACGGCGTCTGGCCGGACACGCTGCAGCGCTGGATCACCGGGGACACGGGCTACGCCCCGCCGGGCGCCGAGTCGTTCGACGCTATCCGCGAGCGTGTTTGTCCGATTTGGGATCGGCTGACGGCGGAGCGGACGGGACAGACGCAGGTGATCGTGGCCCACGGTGTGGTGTGCCGGGTGCTGCTGGTGACGATCCTGCCGGGGCTGAGCGTGGCCGACTGGCGGCGGCTGGGGCCGGTCCCCAACGTCGGCATAACGGAACTGGTGTGGCAAGGCGAATGGAGGGCGGTGCGCATGAGCGTTCCGCCCGCGGAGCTGGCCCCGGATTGATTCACTTTGCGGCGGCAGTCGGGATCGCGGTCAACTCATAGCACGCCGCCTCCTGGTCGTTGCGCACGAAGAGCTGATTGCCGGCCAAGGCGGGGTTGTTCCAGGTCTTGCCGCCGAAGGCGTGCAGGGCGCCGAGCTTTTGGTAGCCGGACGGGTCGACCTTCACCAGCTCCACGTCGCCGCGCTCCGCCTGCACAATCAGCAAATCTTCGACGAGCAGCACCTGGCCGAACCCGGCGTGGTCGGTCCGCGGCGCCCGCCATACCTGCTTGCCGCCGTCGTCCAGGTCGATGCAGGCCAGGGCGTCGTCGTCGAGACCGTAGGCATAATGGCCGCGGACCACCGGCGTCGTGAACTTGGTCCGCATGTGCTGCGTCGTCCAGATTTCCTCGGTCGTCCACTGATCGCCGTCGTGCTTGACGTGGAGCAGCACGCCGGGCGCCCCGTAGTCGGCGGTCAGCAGCAGTCGGTCGCCTGGCAGCACCGGGGGCTGCGACGCCTTGGCTGGCGTCTGCTTCCATTTGTAATCCCACAGCACCTTGCCGTCGGCGGGGTCGTGGCCGGTGACGCTCTGATCGTTGATCATCACGATCTGCTCCTTGCCGCCCAGCGTTGCGAGCATCGGCGAGGCGTAGCTGGCCATGTCGGCGCCGGCGACCCATTTGCGGTCCCCGGTCTTGACGTCGTAGGCCGCCAGGGTTCCGTCCGCTCCGCCCGAACCGAGACTGATTACTACCAGGCCGAGCTTTTCGATCACGAGCGGGGAGGCGCTGACGCCCCATTGAATGTTGCCTTCACTGCTTTTTCCAAGCGTGTCTTGGGACCAGAGCAATTGGCCGGTGGAGGCGTCGAGGCAATCGAGGATGCCGGTGGAGCCGTGGGCGAAGACCCTCGTTCCCAAACTCCCGTTTGGGAACGAGGCGATGGTCGGCGTGGCGCGTGGCCCGTCGCCGCCCATGTGGGTCGTATCGACGAAGCGAACGGTGTTGGCGTGCGACCAGACCGGCTTGCCCGTCTTCCGGTCGCGCGCCACGATGACCTCCTCGCGGTCGCGCTGCTCCTGGGTGATCGCCAGGTCGCCGGCCACAGCGAAGGCGCCCCAACCGGCGCCGACGTCGGTGGTCCGCCACAGCTCGTGGGGGGGATGGGCGGCCCAGTCCGGGTCGAGACGGATTCCGCGCACGGTTGCATTGCGGTCTGGGCCGAGGAACTGGGTGAAGTCGCCCGGTTGAATCGTCGCATCGCGCCCTGTCGTTGCGAGGCCGGGCAGCGTCGCCAGTTCGCGCGGTTTCCCCCAGCGGAAGCGGAAGTGCAGCCACATATCGCCCCAGGCGCCGTCCACCTCGAACAGGGCCAGGAAACCGACGATCAGAAGCAGCGCGCTACCGCCGACCGCCAGCCGAATCGGCCACGGCCGGCCGCTGAAGAACACAAACCACACGCCGAGCAGCAGGAGCGTCAGGGCGTAGGCCGCTTGTGCAGAGACGTTCCGCATCGCCGCGTCGTCGGGGAGCGGCCCGTACCTGATGAAGGCCAACAATCCGCACCACAGTACGACGAGGAGAAGCGGCATCCACAGCCGCCATTTACGGCGGCGCGGCGGCGGCGCGGGGCGAGCGGCGGGGCTTGTTGCCGCCGTCTGGGCCGGCTGCGTCATGATCCCCGGTTCCACCCGGCCGCCTTCGACGCGGTCGGTGATTTGGTGTTCGTCCATCGCTCGGCCTTTCGTTTGGAAATCCGTCCTTCGTCATGGCTACCGGCGCCGCGCGAGCCTGTCAAGGGCGACGCGGCGGCGCCCTCGGGCTACAACAGGGTCGAGGGAGGCGCTGCATGACGCGTCGCGACCACGACCTGGACGAATGCCCCTACTGCCGTCGTTCCATCTACGACGACGCGGTGCAATGTCCGTATTGCGGCAATTACCTGTCGCAGGAGGACGCCCCGTCGCGGAAGCCGTGGTGGATCGTCGTTTGCGCGGTGCTGTGTCTGATCGCCGCTTTATGGTGGATATTGAAGTTCTGAAAGGTTCGTGAAACACCGCGTCATGCCGTCAGGTCGGCGACGGCCGCGTTGAAGTCGGCGGCGAAGCGGAACCGATCGTCCAGCTTGACCGCTTCGAAAATGGAGCGCACGGCCGGCGGCGCCTCGCACAGCACCAAGGCGACGCCGCGTTCGCTCAGGACGCGCTGCACCCAGTACAGCTTTGCCAGGAAGACGCTATAGAGGCATTCGAGGGGTTGCGGCCCCAGGCTGAGCGCCACGCCGCGGCAGGGCGCCGATTCCGCCAGGGCGATCAATTCAGTTGCTAGATCGGGTATCTCCCCTTCTTCGATGCGAGCCGACCGCGGCCGGACGCAGAACACGTCGGCCCGACGTTCCACCACAAGATGGGGAAATTGCGGCGTCATGGGCGTTCTCCTTGCGGCCTGCACTCCCCCAAGGCAGGCTTGCCGGCATTATAGGAATTCCGTCCCCATCACGCGAGCAGTGGAAGGGGGCGGCGCTCTTTGGAACCGAAGGGGAGAAGGGGAAAAGGGGAGATAGGGAGAGAGACGCTCCCTATCT
>DATKHW010000886.1:0-15992 GCA_035546275.1 Gemmataceae bacterium | reverse complement strand
GTGAGCCGGCCGGTGCGACATCGCACCAGCGAATTCATGACGAACCGGCCGGCTCACGCCGGCCGCTCGCCTTTGCGGATCCGCACCGCGCACACCTTGAATTCGGGGATTTTGGAAATCGGATCCTGCGCCGCGATCGTCACCCGGTTGATGCTGCGCGTCCCCGCCCAGTGGTACGGCACGAACACGGTGTCCGGCCGGATCGTCGTGACGACCTGCGCCCGCAGCGTGCAGGCGCCGCGGCGCGATTCGACGGTCGCCCAGTCGCCGTCGGCTACGCCGAGCTTTTCCGCCAGCCGCGGGTGCATTTCGATCCGCGGCTCCGGATATTGATCCACGAGCGGTCCGATGCGCCGCGTCTGCGTGCCGGAGAGGAACTGACTGACGACGCGACCGGTCGTGAGGATGATCGGGTAATCGTCGTCCACATCCTCGGCCGGCGGCGTATACGGGGCGACGACGAAGCGCGCCTTGCCGTCGGGAAAGTAAAACCGCCCTTTTCCCCTCGCGATTGGGTTCCAGGCGCCTTCCTCGAACAGCCGCGGCGTGCCGGGATGGTTTTCCGAGGGACACGGCCAGAAGACGCCGTGCTCGCGCTCTAGCCGTTCGTAGGTGACGCCGGAGTAATCGGCGATTCCGCCGGCCGAGGCGCGGCGCAGCTCCTCGAAGATTTCGCGCGGCCCGGCGAAGGTGAAGCCGCGCTCCCGGCCGAGCTTGCGGGCGATGTCCTGAATGATGCGCCAGTCCTCGCGGGCGCCGCCGGGGCTGTTCACCGCTTTGTTGATCTTGATAACGCGCCCTTCGATCTGCGTGACGACGCCCTCGTCTTCCTCCTGCAGCGATCCGGGAAGGACGATATCGGCGTGCCGGGCCGTCTCGTTGAGGAAGAAGTCGATCGCGACGTAGAATTCCAGCTTTTCCAGCATCCGCTCGACGAAGCCGCTGTCCGGCAGCGACACCTTGGGGTTGAAGCAGATGCTGAGGAGGCCGCGAATCTCTCCCCGGTCGATCTTGCGGAAAATTTCATAGGCGTCCACTCCGCTATGGGGCAATTCCGCCGGATCGACGCCCCACACCTTGGCGACGTGGGCGCGATGCTCTGGATTGTCGATGTCGCGGGCGCCGGGCAGCTGATCGCATTTCTGACCGTGCTCGCGGCCGCCCTGGCCGTTGCCCTGGCCGGTGATCGTGGCGTAGCCGCAGCCCTCGCGGCCGATGCGGCCCGACGCCAGCACCATGTTGATGGCGCCGAGACAGTTCTGGACGCCGTGGCTGTGGTGCTCGATGCCGCGGGCGTGCAGGAGAAAACTGGTCGGCGCCGTTCCCCACAGCTCCGCGGCCTGCCGAATGGAGCGCTCGGCGATTCCCGCGACCTCGGCGGTGCGGCGCGGCGTCCAGTCGCGGACGTGTTCGGCGACTTTCTCAAAGCCGACCGTGTGCTCTTCAATGAAAGCGTGATCGAGCCAATCGTTCTCGATCATGAGGTGCAGCACGCCGTTGAAAAGCGCGGCGTCGCGGCCTGGCTTGATCGGCAGAAACAGGTCGCAGGTCCGCGCGGCCGGCGTGATGCGCGGATCGACCATGACGACTTTGGCGCCGTGCTCGCGGGCCTGCCAGATGTAATGCGTCGTTATCGGAGCGCATTCGGCGATGTTGGCGCCGCTGACCCAAACGACCTCGGCCTTGAGGATATCGGCCCACGGGTTGGCGGCTCGATCGATTCCAAATGCCTTCTTGTTGGCGGCCGCGGCGCTGACCATGCAGAGCCGGCCGTTGTAGTCGATGTACGGCGTTTTGAGGCAGACGCGGGCGAATTTGCCCATTAAATAGGCTTTTTCGGTGGTCAGACTGGCGCCGCTTAGCACGGCGAAGGCCGCGTTGCCGTGCGCGGCCTGAATCCGCTGAATGGCATCGGCGACTTTTTCGATCGCTCGATTGTGCGGAATCGGACTGAAGCCGTGCTGGGCGTTTGGGTCCCGATGGTAGGCGCTCAGCAGGCGGTCGCGGTGCGATCCCTGCAAATAGCGCTTGACCCCCTTGGGACAGAGCATGCCCCGGTTGAACGGAAACTCTTCCCACGGCTCGAAGCCGACGACCTGGTTGCCCTTGACCTTGAGCTGAATGCCGCACTGCTGGCCGCAGAAGCAGCAATGCGTCTTGACCAGCCGATCCGGCTCGGCGGCGGCGCGCGGGTCGGACGCCACCGCGTAGGCGAGATGCGGGCCGAATTGGTCGATCACATCGGCGTCGGCGACAGGCGTCGCAGCCATGTCATCCGCCCTCCGATTTCAGCCCCGGAGGGGCGGCGGAAAATAGCCAGGGGCGTGAGTCCCTGGATTCCGAGGCCGCATCCATGTTCTCTTCAGAAGCCCCGGAGGGGCGGCAGAGTCGCCGCAGAGGTTGTGTCGCCCCTTCGGGGCTGAATGCAAGGGGGAGCCGGCAGGCGTCGGCCTCCAGGGGCTCACGCCCCTGGCTATTGACCGTCGCCCCTCCAGGGCTGAAATCCGAAGTCGGGTCCGCCCACAACTTCGCCTGCGCCAGACCGAACAGCGCCCGCCGGCAGCGCGGGCAGATCCACTGGTAATGCTCCAAGTCGTCGCGCTTCGTCTCATAGCGATAGCCCAGCTGGCTCTCGACCGTAATGAGATCCTGTACATGCATCAGCGACGCGAACGGTTCGCCGCAGCGCCGGCACTTGGCCTGCTCGCCGCGGCGGCCGACGTCCTTGTAAACGGCGACGGCGATATGGGCCGGCCGCTGGAAGATGTGGAACAGCTTGCCGAACGGCAGCCACAACAGGGTGAAAATGACGCTGACCGCGTGCAGGATCGACAGGAACTCGTAGGCGTAGCCTTTCATCCAGGTATAGCTGGCCGTCAGCATCAAGCCGGTGGCGCTGACCGCGAACAGCAGCAGCAGCGGCACGAAATCTTCGCCGAAATGCTGCAGGGCCGCCGCCCCCTCGTCCCGAAAGCGGCGACGCATCGCCAAGAAGACGCCGGCCGCAATCAGCAACGAAGGCCAAACCAGCACGTGGAACGTCACGAAGCCCGCGACGGAGTCGATGGGGAAAGCGGCCTGGGGCATACCGAAGGCGTACACACGGTATCGGCCAAGGTCCGCCGGCTCGGTGCGGAACTCCACCCAGCCGAAGACCAGCGGGACGGTGACGGCGAGAGCGACGACGCAGCCCCACATGATGAGCCAATGGGTCGCGCCGCGCGTCCGGCCGCGGCGGAAGATAAAGCGATTGAAGACAAAATCGGCCGTGAATCGCCGCAGAACCAGCCAGAGGTTGCGCGGCAGATCGGCGGGTTGAAAGAACAAGCGCCACCCGCGCCGCCAGTACATCGCGGTCGGCGGCCGCTGCAGCCACATCATCCAGCGATAGGCGACGCCAAATGCGGAGAAAAGGACGGCGAATGTGTAGCAAACGAGCGCCGGATCGAAGCGCGCCAGGCCGCCCGAACCGAGCAGGATCAGCCCGGCCAGCGTCGCCGCAGCCGTCAGACCGCCGATCAGCGCTCGCCGCCGCTCCGCCGTCATGAAGCCTCCGCGTCAATTCGAGCCGCCAACTGCCGGCGCCACGGCGAGAGACGGTTCGACCGCGGCCGGCGAGGCCGGCGCCGGCGCCGGCGACGCGGCCGCCGAATGCAGCGCTTGAGTCACGAACGTGCTTTCCCACCGCGCCTTGACTCGCCATAGCAGCGCCAGGCAGAGGAAGCTGATCCCCGCGATGACGGCAAAGCCGATCCCATAACTCCCGGTGAGCCGTTTCATGCCGCCGAGCACGTTGGGCAGGAGGAAGCCGCCGAGGCCGCCCGCCGCCCCAACGACGCCGGTCATGACGCCGACCTCCTTGCGGAAGCGCAGCGGAACGAGCTGGAACACGGCGCCGTTGCCCATGCCTAGCAGCCCCATCACCGCGAACAGCAGAGCGATCGCCCCCGCCAGCGGCGGCAGGAACGCCATCCCGGCCAGGGCCGCGCCGGCGAACAGATAGAGGCCGAGCAGCATCCGCACGCCGCCAAAACGGTCCGCGAGGTGACCGCCGACGGGCCGCAGGAATGAGCCGGAGATCACGCACAGCGTGGTGAACCAGCCGGCGTAGACCGCCCCCGTTTTCGGATCCGCGGGGAAGTATTGGTTGGCGAAAAAGGCGTTGAGGAAGCTGGACAGTCCCACGAAGCCGCCGAACGTCATCGAATAGAACAGGCAGAACCACCACGTATCGGCTTGCCCGAACACGCGCCCGTAATCGATCAGCGGCTTGGGCGGCGGCTGATTGGGGCTGTCCTTGGCGAGGAGGAAGAACACCAGGAACGTCAGCGCGAGCGGGGCCAGCGCCAGGGCGAAGACGGCGTGCCAGCCGATCGCCTTGGCCAGCATGGGCCCGAAGAAGGTGGCCAGCGCTGTGCCGCTGTTGCCGGCCCCGGCGATTCCCATCGCCAGCCCCTGCCGCTCCGGCGGGTACCAGCGGCTGGCCAGCGGCAGCGCAGCGGCGAAGCTCGCCCCGGCCACGCCCAGCATGAGTCCGACCAGGAGCATTTGCGGCAGCGAGGTCGCCCACAACCAGCCCAGCAGCAGCGGCAAGGCCGTCAGCGACATGCCGATGAGGCCGGTGCGCCGGGCCCCGATCCGATCCGTCATGAGTCCGAGAACCAGCCGCAGGATGGAGCCGCCCAGCAGCGGCACTGCCATCATGAGGGTCTGCAGCGGTGCGATCTGCCGAAGATGCTCCTCCGGTGTGACGCCGTCCGGTTTGGGCCAGAAATCAGCTGAGATGCTCACGGCCAGGGCGCCGATCAGCACCCAAATCGCAAAGCTCGTATCAAAATAGAGAAAGGCGCTAAGGAGCGACGGCCAGTGGCCGGTCTTGCGGAATTCGCGCAGGTTCATGTCGGCGTGGGTCTCCCGGAAAGAGGGATTTCACGGTGAGAGTCGTATCGCGCCGGCGGGCAGTCGCCCGGCGTCGAGCCGACGAAAGGAGAGGTGCGGCGGGTAGTGCAAGCGATGTGCCGAGCCGTGCGCGAAAACGGATGTGGGCGCGCGAGAGCCGTCAACTGCCTTGATCGCAAGCACTTAGCGATGCGCCGAAAGCCGAGGCCCTGGGGAGAATCCATGGCCGCCTGCCCAGGAATCAGGCAGGCGACGCTTGGAATGCAGACGCGCGCGATTATTTAGCGTCCTTTTTATCCATATTCCGCGCGAGCTGGGCCACCAGGTTCTTCATGACGAAGCCCTGCTCGGGGCGCACGTCCACCCGGATTCCCTTGGTCTGCAGTTTCTCCGCCATAATAGGGCCGACGGCCGCCACCCGGACCCGGTCCAGCCCCATCCGCAGCATCCCTTCCAGTCCCCGCGCCGCCGCGACTTCAAAGAGTCGATCCAGCTGCGCCGAACTGGTAAAGACGATCGCGTCCACGTCGCCGCGGGCCAGCCGCTCAATAAGGTCGGCCACGCGGTCGGCGTCGGCGGCGGGGGCATAGATGTAAGGCAGGACGGTGCGCACTGCGGCGCCCGCGCCCTCCAGGAATTCCACCAGGACCGGATTCGGCTCGCCGTACAGCGTCACGCCGACCGTGCGTCCCTTCAGGGGAAGCTTGCGGAGGGCCGCGACGACTCCCGCGGTGGTCGGCGCTTCGGCCGCTTTACCGGGGCCAAGATCGACTTCTCGCAGGGCCAAGGCGGGCTTCGGGCCGCGCGTGATGACAAGGGTTTTCCGCAACGCGGCGATCGCATTTTCGCGCAGACCGAACCGTTCGGCGAAGCCGAGCAGCCGTCGCAGGCCCTCACCGGTCATCAAAACGACGACATCCAATCCGCCGGCCGTCAGCTCGCGCAACCATTCCACGACAGGCGCCGGGTCGGGAGCGTCGAGGATGCCGACCATCGGACAGGGCAGCGGGCTGGCGCCTTCTTTCTCCAGCAGGCGAACCAGTTCGTCTAGCTGCCGGCTCTCGGCCAGGGCCACCCTGCGCCCTTCCAGCGGTCGCGTCACCAGTCCTGCTCTCCCAGCGGGCGGTCACAACGTCTCGGCGTAGGGATCGGCCGGCAGGAGACCGGGGACCTTCGCCTTGCGGAACTTTTTAGCCGAACTCTTCCCTTCCGGCGGCGAATGGCAAGATCCATTACAGGTCTGGTCAGTCGCCAGGACCGCGTCCAGCGCCTCCATGGGCGGCAGCAGCAAGTACACGTCGTCGCCGTCGATCCGCACCGGGAAGACCTGAACGGCATAGTCGTCGCCGCTCAGGCACTGGCCCGATTCCAGCGAATACGTCCTTTTATGGACCGGGCAGGCGACTTTCGGCTTGCCGTTCTGGTCGCCGATCATGCCGCGCGACAGCACAAACTCCCGGCGGTGCGGACACATGTTCTGGGTCGAATACCACTCGCCGCGGCTGGCGAAGTTGAAGACGGCGATCTGCGTCCGGCCGTACTTGATCGCGGCCCCGCCGTCGGCAGGGAAATCCCAGACCTTGCCGACGTGAACCCACTCGGCCGGCAAGGGGGGGGCGTCAGCCCCCTGATCCCCGCTCGCTTCATCCCCACTCGCTTGAACCTTGTCCATCAGGGGGCTGACGCCCCCCGCTCGCCTGTCCGCATCACGAACGGTCAGCTCACTGATCGGCATGAAATGCGTCGCCCAGTCCGCCGGCCGCTTTTGTTCGCGCTGCGAGACGAACTCGATGGTCGGCTCCGTTTCGTCGGTGTTGACGAACTGCTGGAACTTGCGGCGCCGTTCGGGGTCGTTTACCACCTCTTTCCACTCGCATTTGTAGCTGTCCACGAGGAATTGCATCTGCCGCTCCAGCTCGTCGCAGACGCCGAGGCTGTCGTGGACGATCACGTCGCGGAGGTGGTCGATGCCGCCTTCCATCTTCTCCAGCCACACCGAGGTGCGCGTCAGGCGGTCGGCGGTCTGGATGTAGTACATCAGGAAGCGGTCGATGTAGCGGATGCAGGTTTCATCGTCGATGTCGGCGGCCAGCAGGTCGGCGTGGCGCGGCTTGGCGCCGCCGTTGCCGCACACGTACAGGTTCCAGCCCTTTTCCGTGGCGATGACGCCGAAGTCCTTGCCCTGAGCTTCGGCGCATTCGCGGACGCAGCCGGACACGGCCGCCTTGACCTTGTGCGGCGAGCGGACGCCTTTGTAGCGATTCTCGACGCGGATGGCGAAACCCACGGAATCCTGCACGCCGTAGCGGCACCACGTCGTCCCAACGCAGCTCTTGACCGTGCGCAGGGCCTTGCCGTAGGCATGGCCGCTCTCAAAGCCCGCGCCGACCAGCTCCTCCCAGATGTCAGGCAGCTGATGCAGGGCGGCGCCGAACAAGTCGATGCGCTGCCCGCCGGTGATCTTCGTGTAAAGGCCGTATTTCTTGGCCACCCGGCCCAGGACGATGAGCTTCTCCGGCGTGATTTCGCCGCCGGGCACGCGCGGCACTACGGAATAGGAGCCGCCGCGCTGGAGATTGGCGAGAAAGCGATCGTTGGTGTCCTGAATGGTCGCGTGGTCGTTGACGTTCTCGTTCCAGAGGCTGGCGAGGATGGAGGCGAGGGCCGGCTTGCAGATTTCGCAGCCCTGGCCGTGCCCGTGCAGCCGAATCGCCTCGTCGAACGTCTTGATGTGCTTGATCTTGATGATTTCAAACAATTCCTGTCGCGTGCAGGAAAAATGTTCGCACAGGGCGTTGCTGACCTTCTTGCCGGACGCCTTGATCTGGGCTTTGAACAGGTCGGTCACGAGCGGCAGGCAGCCGCTGCAGCCCGTGCCGGCCCGCGTACACAGCTTGATCTCCTCGACCGAGGTCAGGTTCTTGTCCCGAACGGCGTCGCAAATCTGTCCCTTGGTGACGTTGTTGCACGAACAGACCTGGGCGTCGTTGGGGATGGAAGCGATGATGCCGCCGGCGCTCTTGGTCTCGCCGACCTTGCCGAAGAGCAACTCGTTCGGCGGCATGGCCAGCGGCTCGTCGCTCTTGGCGAGCATCGACAGCGTACCGTATTCCGCGGCGTCGCCGACGAGGATGCCGCCAAGCAGCCGCGTGCCGTCGAGGTTGAAGAGCAGCTTCTTGTACGATCCCTTGAAGGGGTCTTCGCAGGTGATCGCCCTGGCCTTTTCTCCTCTCTCCCCCCGGGGGAGAGGGCTTGGGGGCGAGGGGGCGTCGGCGAAGGCGTCTCCAAAGCTGGCCACGTCCACGCCCATCAGCTTGAGCTTGGTGGACATGTCGGCGCCCTTGAAGGCGCGCGACTGGCCCAGCAGGTTGGCCGCGGCAATCTCCGCCATCTCGTAGCCCGGCGCCACCAGGCCGTAAATCATGCCGCCGTAAAGGGCGACTTCGCCGATGGCGTAAATGTCCGGATCGGAAGTGCGCAGGCTGTCGTCCACGACCACGCCGCCGCGCTGGCCGACATTCAGGCCGCAGCCGCGGGCCAGGTCGTCGCGCGGCTTGATGCCCGCGGACACCACGATCATTTTCACGTCCAGCTGGCCGCCGTCGGCGAAGGCCATGCCCTCGACCTTGCCGTTGCCGAGGATTTCTTTGGTGTTCTTGTTGAGATGGACCTGCACGCCCAGCGCGTTGATCTTGCCGACGAGGACGCGGGAGCCGGTTTCGTCGATCTGGCGCGGCATGAGACGGGGGGCGAACTCGACGACGTGCGTCTCCAGGCCGAGGTCGTAGGCCGCCTTGGCCGCCTCCAGGCCGAGCAAACCGCCGCCGATCACCGCTGCCTTCCGAATGGCCTGCCCGTAGGCGATGATCTTTTCGAGATCCTCAATGGTGCGATAGACGAAGACGCCCTTCTTGTCGATGCCTGGAACAGGCGGCACGAAGGGCGCGGATCCCGTGGCCAGCACGACGGCGTCGTAAGCGATTTCCCGGCCGCGCGCGGAACGCACCACCCGCCGGGCGCGGTCGATTTCCGTGGCCCGATCGCCGACGTACAGATCAATGCCGTTCTGCTGGTGCCAATCCGGCGCCGCGAGCGCCAGTTTCTCCGCCTGGCGGTGCTCGAAATACTTGGTCAGATGCACGCGGTCGTAGGCAGGCCGAGGCTCCTCGCAGAACGTCACGATCCGGTACGCGTGGTCGGCGTCGAATTCGACAAGCCGCTCGCAGAAGCGATGCCCCACCATGCCGTTGCCGACGACCACCACCGTCTTCCGCCGCTTGTCCGCCACATGGGGCACTCCGGGGTTGAGAGAGGTGATGGGCGTGGGAGCAAGATCGGCGCCAAGCGCGACACCGCCGCACGACACGTACTAAGTGCTTGTAGAGAAAGGAGATGGGCGAAGCGCTGTCCGGACGTTCCAGCGTGGGCTGCGGGCCGGCGGCACAAATCCTATGCAGGCAATGCGATGGGATTGGGCAGGAGGGCTAAGACGGCGGCTTCAGTAGCCCCGCTGGTTCCCATACATCTCGATGTGCAGTCGCGGACAGTAGCGGAAACCGTGTTCCTTGCAGAGTTCGGCCAGCCATGCAGCTCGCCGATCCAGTTCCTCGCGAGTCACGCCTAGGGGCATCAACAGCACTTTGGACCGATCCACGCCCGGCAGCCGTTCCAGGATCGCTTCCACCTCCGCCGCGTCGTCTGGCTGATTGACGACGAATTTGAGCTGGTAATCGCAGTGGTCCATGAAGGCGCGGATCACATCGAACTGAAGCCGCAACCGATCGTGGCGTTCGGCCCAGCGGCCGCCGTCGCGCTGATGCGGCGTGGAGTTGGACAGCTTGGGGCTGAGGCTGGCCAAGTCGCAGGCGATCGGTCGGAACACTGTCGCCGCCGTCTCGACGGTGATGTGGCGGCCGCGCTCGCGCAGGCCAGCGCATAACGACTCCGCTTCCGGCAGAATCATCGGTTCGCCGCCGGTGACGACGACGTGGCGCGTGGGAAACTGATCCAACCGATTCAGCACATCGACGACCGAGAGCGCTTCGCCGGTCGGCTGCCATGACGTATATTCGGAGTCGCAGAAACAGCAGCGCAAGTTGCAGCCGGTGGTGCGCACGAACACCGACGGCACGCCGGCGAGACGGCCTTCTCCCTGAATCGAATAAAAGATTTCTGCGACCTTCACAGCGATGGAATCCACCATGTCTCGACGTCCATCCAATCATTCTATTGCGCTGCACGAAACGACGCGGCGCCAGCAGACCGTCTTGACCCATGCCGCGAAGCGCTCTACGATCTTCACGCTTAGGATGAAACCAGGCCCAAGGGCGAGGTTGCTCATGGAAGAGCCGCAGACGCCGCAATGGAGCAGGCTGGATATTTGGCTGATCGCATTGCTCGTTCTTCTTACGCTGGGCCTGCGGACCTATCAGCTGGCCACGACCGAAGTCACGGCGCGCGACAGCATTGGCTACATCCACATCGCCTGGCGCATGGAGCACGGCGACTGGCTCCGCGTCATTCCCGCTTCTCCCCAGCACCCCGGCTACCCGGTCGCTCTGCTGGCCGCGTCCGTCCCCGCTCGCCTGTTCTTCCCCCAGGACCTTCCCTACGCCATGCAGCTCGGCGCCCAGCTTGCCAGCGCCGCGGCCGGCGTGTTGCTCGTGGCGCCGTTGTATTGGCTGGGACGTCAGCTGTTCGGCCCCCGCGCCGCCTTCGGCGCGGTACTCATTTTCCAATGCCTGCCGTGCAGCGGCCGCATTTTGGCGGACGGGCTGTCGGAGGGCGTGTTCCTGTTGTTCGCGATCACGGCCCTGGCCGCGGCTATGCACGCCTTGCGCAGCGGGTCGGTTCGCGTCTTCGCCGTGGCTGGGGCGGCCGGGGCATTGGCGTATCTGACCCGGCCGGAAGGGCTGCTTATTCCCGCGGTCGCCGGACTGATGCTGCTGGCGATGCAGTTCATCCCGGTCTGGCGGCGGCCTTGGCGGCGAGTGCTGGCATGCGGCGGCGCGCTTACCGTCGCCGTGCTCCTCATCGGCGGTCCTTACATGGTCCTCATTCGCGGGCTGACAGTAAAGAACAGCAGCAACGCGGTCATGCGCGACGCGGGCCTCGAAGCCGACCGGCGGCTGGACGACCTTTCGGAGGGGCCGCCTCTCGCCATGTGGTGGCAGGGCGCCGCCGGCGACTCGGCCGGCCGTGCGCTGTGGGGCCTCAAGACGTTCGGCGAAGTCCTGTCCAAGGCGTTCTTCTACGTCCTGTGGGCCCCCGCGCTGGCCGGACTATTTTGGTTCCATCGCCGGTTCCGCGCGCCGGGCGCCTGGCTGATGCTGATAGTCTCTGCGCTCCTCGCCGGCCTGCTGTACATGATCGCCGCACGTATGGGCTACTTGTCGGATCGGCATATGATCTTGATCCTCGCCTGCGGCCTGCCGTGGGCGGCGGCCGCGCTGGACGGGGCGGCCTGTGTCCTGGCGTCGCGGCTGGAGGCCATGCGGCCGACCGTCGCCGGACGACGCTGGGCGGACGGGCGGGTCTGGGCCGTGTGTCTCCTCGCCGCCGCGGCGGCGGCGCCGCTGTGGCGAACGCTGGAGCCGCTGCACGGCGACCGCGTCGGCTTCCGCGAGGCGGGGCACTGGCTGGCGCAAAACATCGGTCCGTCCGAGCAGGTGTTCGATCCGTTCGGCTGGGCCGGCTACTACGCCGGGCGCTACTTCCGGCATGAGGACGCCGTGAACACGCCGTGTCAATACGTCGTTCTGGAAGTGGGCGCGAGCCACCATTCGCACCTGGCGACGGTGGCCGAGGCGCAGCAAGCGGCCGGGACGGGCCATGAAATCCACCGCTTCGCCGCCGAGCGCGGCTCGGGCGAAGCCGACGTGGTGATCTACCGGCTCCCGGCGCCGTGGGTCACGCGGCCGTTGCCGTGAGGCTGACATGGATCGTTATACTAGTATCTCTATCCTTAAAACCCACTGAACCGGCGCGCCACAGAACGGAGGGGACGGCGGAATGGATCTCCTGCTCGTCACGATGGGCAGTACGGGCGACGTGCATCCGTTCCTCGGTCTGGGCCAGGCCCTTCGCGCCCGCGGACACCGGGTAGTCGTCCTGACCTATCCGGCTTTCGCACCGCTGGTGGAGTCCGCCGGTCTGGAATTCGCTTGCCTTCCCCGTCCACCGCGCGAAGCGCCGGGGTCGGCCGGGGTCCGCCGGCTGCTGGATTCGCTGATGAAAGCGATCGGCCGCCGTTGGCGGAAACTGGCCCGTCAGAGCACCATCGTCCCAATGCTGCGGCCCGTCTACGAGGCAATCCGGCGTCGCGCCGTGCCGGGCCGGACGGTCGTCCTGGCGCATCACCAAGCTCTTGGCGCTCGCATCGCCCACGATCACTTCGGCACGCCCCTGATAACGATCCACCTATCGCCGATCGGACTTCGGAGCGCGAACCATCCCCCCTTGCAGCCGCCGCTGCGCTTTCCATCGTGGACGCCGCCCTGGTTCGTCCGGGCCGTGTACTGGATGCTGGACGTACTGGTCATTGACCGCGTCCTGGGGAAAGCAGTCAACGGCTTGCGGCGGGACTTGGGACTGCCGCCCGTGCGCCGGCTCTGCGGCGCCTGGAAGGATTCGCCGCAAGGGGCGATCGGTTTGTTCCCAGACTGGTTCGGGCCGCCGCAGCCAGATTGGCCGCCTCACACTCGTGTGACAGGGTTCCCCCTCTTCGACGGCGGCGACCAAGGCCCCTTGGATCCCGCGCTGCACCAATTCCTCGACGGGCCGCGCCCGGTGGTGCTGACCGCCATGTCAGAGATGCGCCACAATCAGCGATTCTTCCAGCAGGGCGTGGCCGCCTGTTCCCTCCTGGGCCGGCGCGGGCTCCTGCTGACGCGGTTCCGGGAGCAGGTCCCTGAGCCGCTTCCTACTGATTTCTTCTGGAGGGAATACGCACCGTTCAGCCAGGTCTTGCCGCACGCAGCAGTCCTCGTTCACCACGGTGGAATCGGCACGGCGGCCCGCGCTCTGGCTGCCGGCGTCCCCCAGCTTGTCGTGCCGATTAAGAACGACCAATTCGACAACGCCCGTCGGTTGGAACGGTTAGGCGTCGCTCTGGTGCTGCACCAAGGGAGTTGCACGGCGGCGGCGATGGCGCGTCATCTGGACCGTCTGTTGGCGTCGGCGGAAATCGCAGAACGATGCCGTGAGCTTGCGGCCCGGCTGAGGTCCGCCGATGGGGCGGGCGAGGCCTGCGCGCTGATCGAAGCATTGCACCATGCTTCCGAGCGGGCCGCCTGACCCTGGGCCGGTTGCCCCTCACCCGTGCAGCGCAGCGGCGAGCATCAGCATCCGGGCGAAGGGGTCGGCGGCGCACGCATCCGTGAATGCCAGCGCCAGGCCGTGCTTGCCCGGCTGGAGGATCGCCGCCTGCCTGCCGTCCGGATCGCGGAACACGTCGCCGCGCATTCCGCTGTTCGGCCCGCGCACAGCCACGACCCGACCACATCCGTCCTCCAGCCGCCGCCCAAACACGGCGCCGACCCACCGACCCTCGGCGTCATAGACGAGTCGGCGGCGCGGAAACCGGCCCTGGCGAATGACGCATAACAGCGATTCGTCTACGTGTTCATGCACTTCCAGCGTGGCGCCGCTCAGCCACCGATCCCAGAGACCGGCGGCCCGCGGGCGGGAGAAACCCGCCGGAGCGCCCGTGGCTGCATCGAGGATTGCTTGACAGGAACGGGCGTCGGGCGGATGAAGCAGCAGCGCGGGAAGTTCCAGCATGGACCCGACCAGATGGGAGGGGTGGGACGGCGATGATTATTCCCAAAACAGCGGATTTGCTTCGCCGGGCCGCGTAAGCTACTTTTCAGCACCGGAACCGTGTTGAGGACTCTCCTACACAGGCAAACAGCACATGCAAATGCTTTTCTGCAATGCAGCCGCGCTCGCGGTGGCGCTCCTCTTTTACACCTGGCGTGCGTATCACCAAGCCCTCCTCGCCCGCCGCCGAGTGCTGCGCGAACGGGTGGCCTACATGCTGTGGGTCATCGCCGAGCGCATGGAGCCGGAATGCGAAGCGGTTTCCATCGACGGCGTTGGTTGACGACGACCGCTTTGCGACCTATGGTTGTCTCGACCTCGGACGCACGGGCGTCGCGGAAAGAGAAGCAATCCTCCCCTCCTCGGATCTCTTTCCTGCCTTTCCCCCCTCCACCGTGCCCCACGTATCAGTCCGTTTTTTTCATCCTCCGGCCGGCGACTCGGCGTCTGGTCGGTCGCAGTTCCCGAATGGGAACGGCATCCTCCACCGAGACAGAGGTTCCCACTGACGTGCAAACGCGGTGGGGCCTCTGTTTTTTTGCGCTCGTCCTTTGCCCTAGCTTGATGGTCCCATCGCAATGTCCGAGCGTTTTTGGCTAACAGCTGACAGCTCATGATGTCAGCCAAAAGCCCCGCGCCGCCCTGCGGTTGCGGCCAAACGGCAGCCCCGCAGCTGCCCTCATCCATGCGCAACGACGCTGGCAAAGCGCTGCCGAAATTGTTCCGGCGCCATGTTGGCCGCCTCGGCCAGCCGACCAAGCCGCGCCGGGTCCGCCAGGTCACGCGGCTCCAGACGGATCATGTAAGCCCGGGCGCACCGATAGCTCTCACCGTCCACGTCCACCTTACGCGGCTTCATTCGCTTCGTTTCGGGATTGATCATATCTTCAAAGCGGAGCGGTTTGAGGCGGCCGCCTTCCAGGCTGATCACCGCCCCAAAGCGCGCCGCGTCATCGGACATCAGGAAATGCACGGCGCCGTAGCCGAGGTCTCGCGTGTACTCCGCATCGAAGGGAATCGGGTCGGCCGATCGCAGCTCATAGCCGAGTTCCTTGTCGATGATGGTCATTTCCAGGCCCATCGCCTTGAGCTTCTTGGTCAGCACATCCTTGATCATCCGGCCGAAGTCGATTTCGCCCAGCCGCAGATGGCCGTGGTCGTCGCGGCTGATGCTGCCGTAGCGCCCCAGCTGGCCCTCGTTAATCATCGTCTCCAAGCCCTTTTCGCCGATGGACTCGATCAGACCCTCGGCCAGCACCGCCACGCCGTAGTTGAGGTTGGCGCTGCGCCGCTTGACGATGGACCCGATGAGGATGTCGCAGACGTCGTCGATGGTGACCGATCGGCCGCGGAACTCCTCGGGGATGATGGTCAAAGTGGCGGCGGCCGCCTTACCGATGCCCAGCGCCAGGTGGCCAGCCGCCCGACCCATGCTGACGATCAGATACCAGCGCGACGTGGTGCGGGCGTCCTCGGCCAGGTTGCGCACAATGGCGACCCCAAGATGGCGGGCGGTTTCGTAGCCGAACGTCGGCGCCGAGCCGGGCAGCGGCAAATCGTTGTCGATTGTCTTAGGGACGTGCGCTACCCGGATGGCGCCGCCGGCCCGCAGATACACCTGGCTGCCTGAAAAAGCCGTATCGTCGCCGCCGATCGTCACCAGCATCGTCACGTTCAGTTTGCGAAACGCCTCCAGCACATTGCGCATGTAGTCGTCGGACTTGGCCGGGTTGGTGCGCGACGTGCCCAGCACCGATCCGCCGCGCGGATAGATTCCTTTGACATCGTCAATGGTGAGTTTGCGGTAGTGCAGCCCGTCGCTTTGAACGAGCCACTTGAAACCATCTTGAAAGCCGATAACCTCGATGCCCTGTTCGATGGCTTCGATGGTGACGGAGCTGATGACGCCGTTGAGTCCGGGCGCGGGGCCGCCGCCGACGAGCAACGCCAGACGGCCGGGAGGAGGGGTTTGGGCCATGGATTCGACTGGCCTCCAGAGCAGAAGAAACACCGAGGAACGAACTATTATTAGTGTATCGGCCGGGGACGAGGGGGGAAGAAGGGGACAGGGAGCGAAGGGGAGAAAGGGAGACATTCATTCTTCTGTCTCCCTTTCTCCCTTTCTCCCCTTCTCCCCTTCCGCCGCTCGGCTTACACTGGCCGCATACGCCCACGGCGCCGAGCGAAAGGACCGACGATGTTCGATCTGGCATCCGTTCAGACGGCCCTCCGCGACCTGGGCGTGGACGGCTGGCTGCTCTACGATTTCCGCG